>CAMDVZ010000090.1 GCA_945878895.1 Caenispirillum bisanense
CGCTTCGTTGCCTCGACCTGGCCTCGCATGGAGGTCGCGCGAAGGTCCCTCGCCGCGCTCGGGATGACACCGTTTTCGTACGCTCGACGATGCGCCGAGCCTTGCTGGCACATGCTTTCCGCGGCGTCGCGAGAAGCATGGACACGGTAACCCGACGGCAGTCGGGACGGCGAGAGGTCGAACGCAGGACGGCCGGTCTCCCGACCGGCCGTCCTGGTCGACGATGCAACGGGCTCAGGCGGCCGGCTGCGGTGCCTCTTCGGGCGCCGCGGCGGTCATGTCGGGAAGCTCTTCCGGGGTCGGCTCGGCGATTTCGCCGAGATCGCCGCCGGAAGCGCGGATTTCCTCGCGGATGCCGTCGAGCACGGCGCTGGAGATCAGCTCGCAATAGAGCGAGACGGCGCGGATGGCGTCGTCGTTGCCGGGCACCGGGAAGGTAATGCCGTCGGGATCGGAGTTGCTGTCGAGGAACGCCACGATCGGAATGCCGCGCTTGACGGCTTCCTTGACGGCGATCGACTCCTTGTTGGTGTCGATGATCACCAGCATGTCGGGCAGGCCGCCCATTTCCTTGATGCCGCCCAGCGAGCGCTCCAGCTTGTCGCGCTCGCGCGACATGTCGAGCGATTCCTTCTTGGTAAGGCCCTCGAAATGCCCGCTCGCCATCTTGTCGTCGAGCTCGCGCAGGCGCTTGATCGAGGCCGAGATGGTCTGCCAGTTGGTCATCATGCCGCCGAGCCAGCGGTGGTTGACGTAGTACTGGCCGCAGCGCCTGGCGGCTTCGGCGACCAGGTCGGAAGCGGCCGGCTTGGTGCCCACGAACAGGATGCGGCCGCCGGCGGCGACGGTCTTGCGCACGGCCGCCAACGCTGTTTCCAGCAATGGCACGGTCTGCGTCAGATCGATGATGTGGACCGAATTGCGTATCCCGAACAGATACGGCTTCATCTTCGGATTCCAGCGGCGGGTATGATGCCCGAAATGAACGCCAGCTTCGAGCAGCTGACGCATCGTGAACGTCGGCAACGTCATTGTACTTTCTCCGGTTGTGCCTCCGCGGGGGTTGTCCTTGCGGACACCGGATCGGGCGGCGGGATGTCTCCCCGTCGTCCGCGAGCCCCGCGTGCGAGATGGCGGTGCTTCTACAGGCGCGGGGACGAAATGGCAACAGGCGCGACGACCGGCGGCAAATCGCCGCCAATCCACCGGAAACCCTGAAGAACCGTCGTTCCCCGGACGGCGGGCCGGGCCTTCGAGCACGCTGCCCCGGCGCGGGAGAACGCTCGCACCTTCCGCGGTCGGCCGCCGCCGCTACATTGCCGGTCCGGGGGCGCCCAGCATCCCGGCGAGCGTTTCGTGGATTTTCAGGATCGTCAGCGGCGAGCTGCCCTCGGCCTTGTTGTTGGCGATGACGAAGGCGGGTTGCCCCGCCCGCACCGTCACCGCGACGAGACGGGCGAGCAGATGGCGGGTCGCCGGGTCCTCGTCGACCAGGCGGTCGAACGGCTCGTAGCGTTCTTTCGCCTGCTCGTACTGGAAACCCGGCCGCAGATTCCAGCGCACGATCAACGGCCCGGCCGGCTCCCATCCTTCGCCCGAACCACCGTCGAGCACCCGCAGCGCGGCGGCCTGGCGTTCGGCCGGCGGCATGCGATCATGCAGGCCGATCACGTAGCGGGTGCCGGTGTCGCGCAGCGCCCGCATCAGTCGCGGCGTGAGAAATTCGGGATTGCGCAGTTCGACCGCGTAGAGCGGTCGCCGGCCGGCGACCTCGCGCGGCAAGGCCGCCAGGAAAGCCTGCAACGCCTCCACCCAGCGTGCCGGATCCTCCAGCATGGCGCGCGGCACCGGCGAGAACTGGAAGACGAGTGGACCGGCGGTTTCGCCAAGGCCTTGCATCGCCGGTTCGACGAAACGTTCGACCGCCAGATCGACATCGAGGAAACAGCGGTTGGGCGCCAGCCCGCGGCCGTCCTCGCCGCGCGTCACGGCGTCGGTGACGAGGCCGGGCGCCTTGACGAGGAAGCGGAACGTATCGGGCACTTGCGCCCGGTATTCCGCGTACTGTTCCGACGAGAGCGGGCCGTAGAAGCTCCGGTCGATGCCGACGGTGCGGAACAGACCCAACGCCGCGTAGGCCGGCAATCCCTGGCGCGACAGGGTGCCGGGCGAATGCCTGCCCTCCCACACCATGCGCCAGCCCGGAAACGACCACGAGGACGTTCCCAGATAGACGTTGGCGGGCGGCGTCAGGCGCAGCGGCGAGTCGGTCGCCGGGCGCGGCAGGCGGCCGATGTCGCGATCGGGTGCCGGTGTCGCGCGTGCCGGCACGATCGCCGCCGGCGTGTCGCCGAACAGGTCGGCGGGCGGGCTCACACCTCCTCGACCTGAAGGACGCCCGGCACCGCCCACAGCTGCTCGCGGGTGCCTGGCGCGACGGCGTAGCCGCCGGGCAAGGCGATCTCGACGTCGGTGTCGTCGTCGAGCGGGATCAGCAGGCTGATGCGGCCCTTGCCGCGGGTGGTGGCGACGATCTCCTTCAGACGCGCCATCGCCAGCGGATCGTTGACGGTGATGCGCAATCCGGCGGCGGCGTTGAGCACCGCGTCGTCGAGTTTCTCGACGCTCTGGGCGGTCAGCTTGACCTGTTCGCCGTCCAGGCGTCCATCGCAGCTCACCAGCAGCGCGGCGCCTGGCTGGAGAATGTCGCGCTTGGCGCCCAGCAGCTCGCTGAAGAAGATCACCTCGAAGCCGCCGGTCTGGTCCGACAGCGAGACGAAGGCGAAGCGATTGCCCTTGGCGGAGGTGCGTTCGGACTTTTCCACGACGGTGCCGGCCAGCCTGATGCGGCCGCTCGCCCCGCCCGACAGCCGCGCGACGATCCCGGCCGATTTCACCACGCCAAGCCGATCGAGGCTCTTGCCGTAGGCCGCCAGCGGATGGGAGGAGAAATAGAAGCCGATGGCGTTGAACTCGTGCTCCAGGCGCTCCATCGCCGACCAGTCCTGGGTCTTCGCCAACTGGGGACGCCGCGCCACGGTGTCGTCGCCGAACAGGCTGTTCTGGTTGCTGGCACGCGCCTCGTGGGTGGCCTGGGAGTGCCGCACCAGACTTTCGATCGCGGCGAAGGTCTGGGCGCGGTTCTTGTTGAGGCTGTCGAAGGCGCCCGCCCGCACCAGGCTTTCCATCAGCCGCTTGCCGATGGCGCGGTTGTCGAGCCGCTCGGCCATGTCGAACAGATCGCGGAACGGTCCGTTCTCGCGGCGTGTCGCGACCAGCCGGTCCATCGCGTCGCGGCCAACGCCCTTCACCGCCGCCAGCGCGTAGCGGATCGCCTGCTTGCCCTCGGGCGTGGTCTCGACGGCGAACTCCGCGTCCGACCTGTTCAGGTCCGGTGGCAACAGCGGGATGTTCAGCCGGTCGAGCTCGCGGCGGAACAGCGACAGCTTGTCGGTGTTGCCCATGTCCAGCGTCATCGAGGCGGCGATGAACTCGACCGGAAAATTCGCCTTCAGATAGGCGGTTTGGTACGAGACCAGCGCGTAGGCCGCCGCGTGGCTCTTGTTGAAGCCGTAGCCCGCGAACTTGTCGACCTGGTCGAAGATCGAGGACGCCTTGCCCTCCGAGACTCCGTTCTTCAGCGCCCCTTCGACGAACTTGGCCCGCTGGGCATCCATCTCGGCCTGGATCTTCTTGCCCATGGCGCGGCGCAGCAGGTCGGCGTTCCCGAGCGAGAAGCCCGACAATACCTGGGCGATCTGCATCACCTGTTCCTGGTAGATGATGATGCCGTAGGTTTCGCGGGTGATCTCCTCGAGCATGGGATGGAGATGCTCGACGACCTCCTCGCCCTGCTTGCGCTTGATGTAGCTGGGGATGTTCTCCATCGGGCCGGGCCGGTAGAGCGCCACGACCGCGATGATGTCCTCGAAACGGTCGGGCCGGAGGCGGCGCAGCACGTCGCGCATGCCGCTGCCTTCGAGCTGGAACACGCCCGACACGTCGCCGCGCGCCAGCATCCGGTAGGTCTCGCGGTCGTCCAGCGGCAGGCGCGCCAGGTCGATCCGGTCGCGCCCGATCAGCTCGACCGCCTTCTCCAGCACCGTCAGCGTCTTGAGACCGAGAAAGTCGAATTTCACGAGGCCCGCCGTCTCCACCCATTTCATGTTGAACTGGGTGGCAGGCAGCTGCTCCTGGTCGGCGGAATCACGATAGAGCGGCACCAGCTGGTCGATCGGCCGGTCCGCGATGACGACGCCGGCAGCATGGGTCGAAGCGTTGCGGTAGAGGCCTTCCAGCTGCAACGCCAGATCGATCAGCCGTTTGACGTCGGGGTCCTGGTACTGCTCCTTGAGCAGCGGCTCGCTCTGCAGCGCCTCCGCCAGCGTGGTGGGCTTGGCCGGATTGTTGGGCACCACCTTGCAGATGCGGTCGACCTGCCCATAGGGCATGCCGAGGACACGCCCGACGTCGCGCAACACCGCGCGCGCCTGCAGTTTGCCGAAGGTGATGATCGAGGCCACCCGGTCGCGACCATATTCGTCGCGCACGTAGCGGATCACCTGGTCGCGCTTGTCCTGGCAGAAATCGATGTCGAAGTCCGGCATCGACACGCGCTCGGGGTTGAGGAAGCGCTCGAACAGCAGCCCCCAGCGCAGCGGGTCGAGGTCGGTTATCTTGAGCGCCCACGCCACCAGCGAGCCCGCACCCGAGCCGCGGCCCGGCCCGATCGGCACGCCGTGATCCTTGCCCCACTGGATGAAGTCCGCGACGATCAGGAAGTAGCCGGGGAAACCCATCCGCTCGATCATGTCGACTTCGTAGGCCAGCCGCGCCTCGTAGTCCGGGTAGGGAATATCGGCGGCCAGACGTCCGCCGTCGCGCAGCGCTTCCAGTCCCACCCGCGCCATCTCGCGCAGCGCCTCGGCTTCCGAGCGACCCTGGAGCTTGGTGTAGCGCGGCAGGATCGGGTCGCGCTTCTCGGGCATGTAGGCGCAGCGACGGGCGATCGCCAGCGTGTTGTCGCAGGCCTCCGGCAAATCGGCGAACAGCGCGCGCATCGCATCCGCGGACTTGAAATGGTGATGCTCGGTGAGCCGCTTGCGGTTGGTGTCGTCGACCCGGGCGCCCTGGGCGATGCACATCAGCGCGTCGTGCGCCTCGAACATTTTCGCGTCGCCGAAATGGGCGTCGTTGGTCGCCACCAGCGGCACGTCGAGATCGTAGGCGAGCGTCAGCAGGCCCGCCTCGACCTGCCGCTCCACGTCCATGCCGTGGCGCTGGATCTCGACGTAGAGACCGTCCCCGAACACCGTCTTGAGGCGCTCCAGGAATTGCCGCGCGGCAGCCTCCTGCCCCTCGCCGACCAGGCGCCCCAACGCGCCGGTCGCCCCGCCGGTGAGGGCGATCAGGCCCTCGGCGTGGCTCGCCAGAACGTCGAACGGCAAGGCGGCGAGCGCGCCGGTCTTGTGATGCAGATGCGCCTCGCTGACGAGGTGCATGAGGTTCAGGTAGCCGGCCTCGTTTCGCGCCAGCAGACACAGCCAGTCGGCCTGCGGGAGCTTCGTTCCAACTTGCGGCCCGCCCTCCTCCTCGCGCCGGATGGCGATGTCGCATCCGATGACCGGTTGCACGCCTTCCTTCGTGGCGTAGCCCGCGAACTCCAGGGCGCCGAACAGATTGTCGCGGTCGGTGATGGCGACCGCCGGCATGTTCAGCGATCTGGCGAGCCCGACCAGCTTGTCGGGCTTGATCGCGCCCTCGGCCAGCGAATAGGCCGAGCGGACGCGCAGGTGAACGAAGGGGGCGAAGGCCAAGGTTTTGTCCGGCGTTGTTGTCGAACGCCCAGTATCGGCCAGCCGCCTGTGGAAAGTCCCGTTCGACGGAGATCCGTCCTACGCCGCGACCGCGCGTGGGTACCGCAGATCTTCGGCCAGTCCCTCGCCCATCAGATCGACGAAATTGTCGCAGTAGAACCGCTGTCGGGCGGCCTCGGATATCCCCGCCTTGTCGAGCGAGGCCTCGAAGCGCTTGAGCGGGTTGCGGCCGCCCTCGACGTGCGGATAGTCCGACGAGAACAGGCACACGTCCTCGCCGGTGTTGGCGACGATCCAGCCGGTATCCTCGTGTGGATAGGGTGTCACCCGCACCTGCCGCTTCACGAACTCGCTGGGCTTGAGCGACATCTTCTGCAGGCGTTCCTCGTTCTTGTAGAAAGCGCCGTGGGCGGAGTCCATGTTGCGCATCAGACCCGGCAACCACGAGGCGCCCTGCTCGATGGCGCCGAACTTCAGGCGTGGGAACCGGTCGAGCACCCGGTCGATGATCAGCGCCGTCAGCGCCTGCATCACGGGATAGCCGATCGCCATGTAGTCGATCGATTTGAAATTGTCGTCGCCGCCGTGGAAGTCGGGCACCGGCGGCAACCCGTTCTCGAAGTAGGCCGGGTCCAGCAGCTTGCCGCCGCCGCCAACGTGGAAAACGATCGGCAGTCCCGCTTCCTGCGCCATTGCCCACAGGGGATCGAGACCGACATGGCTGGGTGAATGGTTGTTCGGGCACCGCGAGGGAATCAGCAACGCCTTGGCGCCGAGCCGGATCGCCTCCGCGGCCGCCGCTTTCGTGCGACCGAAGTCCGCCAGCGGAATATAGCCGGTCGGCAGCAGGCGCCGGTCGACGGCGCAGAAATCGACCACGTGGCGCGTATGGGCGCTGGCAACGGCGTAGGTCAGATCGAGATCGTTGCCGCCTTCGAGGACGTTCGAGTAGTTCAGCAGCGCCGTCGTGAACATCAGCTGGCTGGCGAACCCCAGCATGTCGATCGAGGCGGGCCGATCCTGGCGCCGGAACGAGCCCAGCGCGTCCCAGTTCTTGCGCAGCATGATCTGCGACGGGTCGAAATTCGCCGCTTCGGAAATGTCCGCGGCCGAATGCCAGTCCCGCCGGTTGGCGTGGAAACCCTCCCGGCGCGGAAACAGCACTGCGTCCGTGACTTTCTCCCTGTTCTGCGCGTCGAGGTAGGATTCGAGGAAACCAGGCACTTCCATGATGTGCGCGTCGGCGTCGTGCATGACGCGTCCCTGGACATAGGCCATGACTTCCTCCCGATGTTCGTTCCGGCGCTCGCCGCCAATTCCCGTTCGCCGACGATAGCGTCAATCCGTTCCCGCCGCATCCGGCGCGGGGGCATGGCCCGGCTTCGCCGCCGCGAGTTCCACGAGTTCGCCGTCCCTCAACGTCACGATCCGGTCCATCCGCCCCGCCAGTTCGGCGTTGTGGGTGGCGATCAGGGCGGCCAGGCCACTCTCGCGGACCAGGGTCATGAGCTGGCGGAACACCGCGTCGGCGGTCGCGTTGTCGAGATTGCCGGTCGGCTCGTCGGCCAGCAGCACGCGGGGCGCGTTGGCGACGGCGCGCGCGATCGCCACACGCTGTTGTTCGCCGCCCGAGAGCCTGGCGGGCGGGTGCGTTTCGCGTGCCGACAATCCGACCATCGCCAGCAGCTCGCGCGAGCGTTCGCGTGCGGCCTTGCGGGCGACGCCGCCCAGCATCTGCGGGATCATCACGTTCTCGAGCGCGGTGAACTCCGGCAGCAGATGATGGAACTGGTAGACGAACCCGAGATAGCGCCCACGCAACGCCGTCCGGTCCCTGTCCGCCAGCATGGCGACCGAGCGATCCTCGATCACGACTTCTCCCGCGTCGGGTTTTTCCAGCAAGCCCGCGATGTGCAGCAAGGTCGACTTGCCCGCGCCCGACGGTCCGACCAGCGCGACGATCTCGCCGGCGCGCAGGTCGAGATCGACGCCGCGCAGCACGTCGAGCTTCGCGCCGGCCTGCTCGAACGTCCGGCGCACGCCTCTCAGCGACAGCGCGACCGTGACCGATTCATTCATCGCGCAACGCCTCCACCGGATCGAGTCTCGCGGCGCGCCACGCCGGATAGATCGCCGCCAGCAGCGACAGGCCCAGCGCGATCGCCAGCACCATGCCGACCTCCGACGCCTCGATCCGCACCGGCAGCGACGAGAGATAGTCGCCGTCGAGCCGCTGGAGCGAAGAATTGCCGGTCGCCCACGAGAGGAACCGGCCGATCGGCTTCATGTTGCCACACACCAGCAAGCCAAGCCCGCAACCGAGCAACGTCCCGATCACGCCGACCGCGGCGCTCGCCATGAAGAACACGCGCAGGATCGTCGCCCGGCCGGCCCCCATCGTGCGCAGGATGGCGATCCCGCGGCCTTTGGTGCGCACCAGCATCGTGAAGCTGGCGATCACGTTCATGGCCGCCACCAGCACGATCAGGCTGAGAATGATGAACATCATCACGCGTTCGACGTCGAGCGCGCCAACGAGGCGAGCATTGAGGGTTCGCCAGTCGGCGATCCGGATGTCGCTCCGGCCGGCCGCGCGCCGCAGCGGTTCGACTAGCGCGGCGCTGCGACGCGGATCGGCGACCGCTATCTCCAGCGACGTGGCGGCGTCGGCCGGCAGCTGGAAATCCTCCTGCATCAGATCGAGCGGCACGATCACCAGCGTGCTGTCGAACTCCCCGCGCTTGACGATGAAGCCCGCCAGCACCGTGTATTCGACGTCCTTTGCCGCGACGTGCCCCTGCGCCGTGCGCACGTAGGTCGTCACCGTCGCCTTGTCGCCGTAGCGCAGACCAAGCAACACGCGCAGGCGGTCGCCCATCACGACGCCCGGCTTGTCGATGAAGCCCGCGATGTCGCCACCGACGATGTTGGTCACCAGCGCGTCGCGGGTCATGAAGTCGTCCGCCCGCATGCCCCGCAACTGTACGCCGCGCGTCGCTCCGTTGGCGGCCATCACGGCTTGCCGTTCCAGCACCGGCGTGATGGAAACGACGCCGGGCACCGCGGCCATTGCCCTGAGGGCAGGTTCCCAGTTCGTCAGCAGCCCCTTCTCGGCCGTCACCCTGACATGACCGTTGACGCCGACGATGCGGCCGAAAATGTCGCTCCTGAGCCCGTTCATGACGCTCAGCACGACGATCAGGGTCGCCACCCCCAGCGCCACCCCGATCAACGAGAACCAGGCGATGAACGAGATGAAGCCATCCCGCTCGCGCGAACGCAGATAGCGCCACGCGATCAGCGGCTCGACCGCCAGCGACCGGCTAGCCACGACGCAGGCCCTCGACCGGATCGACGCGCGTGGCGGCCCATGCCGGATAGAGCGTCGCCAGAAAGGCGAACAGAAGCGCCATGGTCACGATCACCGCGACTTCCACGCCCGATATGCGGGCTGGCAACTCGCTCAGCTGATAGAGCTGCGGATCGAACAGGCAGAGGCCAAAGGTCGATTGCAGCCACTGCCGCACGCTCTCGATGTTGCCGGCGAACAGCAGGCCGAGCAGCGCGCCGGCGCCGGTGCCGACGACTCCGATGCCCATGCCGTCCATCAGGAAGATGCGAAGGATCGCGCCCCGCCGGGCGCCGAGCGTGCGCAGGACGGCGATGTCGGCCCCCTTCAGGCGGACCAGCATCATCAGGCTCGACACGATGTTGAAGGCGGCGACGAGAACGATCATCGTCAGCACCAGGAACATGACGCTGGTCTGCGCCTGGATGGTAGCAAAAAAGCTGGAATTGGCCTGCACCCAGTCGAACGCGTTGTAGCGGTATTCGAGTGCGGCGTTGATCGCCGGCACGATCGCCTGGTAGGAGCCGGCATCGCGGCCGAACACCTCGATCATGGTGGTGCGTCCGGGCGTTCCGAAGAAGTCGCGCGCGTTGTCGATCGTCATGTAGACGAAGTTCGCGTCGTAATCCTCCATGCCGACTTCGTAGATAGCGCCAACGGCGAAGCGACGCGAGAACTGCAAGCGCCCCAGCGGGGTGTCGACGGTGCGCGACGATACCAGTGTCAGCGTGTCGCCGACCTTCAGACCCAAGCGCTCCGCCATCCGCAGACCGATGGCAACCGCCCGCTCCCGCCCAAGCGTCGCGAGGTCGCCCCGGTTCGCCACGGCGCCGCCCGCCAGCGGCACGACCGGACCGCATCCGCCACCCGACGCCGCGAGTCTGGCGGTCGCGTTCACCGAATCGCGGATCGGCGGACGGGACATCATGTCGGCGAGCCGCATGCCGCGTACCATGACCCCGCGAACCTGGTCCGCCACCGCCAGCATCGCGTAGGATTCGAGGATCGCCGACGTCGATTCGACGAACGGAACCTCGCGGATACGCCGCTCCACCGCATCCGAATTGGCGATGCCGCCCGGGCCGGCTGCGACGCCGATGTGTCCGTTCATGGCGGTGATCTGGCGCAGCATCTCGACGCGAAAGCCGTTCATCACGGCCATCACGACGATCAGCGTGCCGACGCCGAGCGCGATACCCACCAGCGAGAAGCCGGCGATGATCGAGAGAAACCCTTCGTCGCGCCGCGCCCGCAGATAGCGCAGCGCGATCAACCGCTCGACGGCGCCGAAGGCCATGCCCCGATCAGCCCGTCAACCTGGCGATCGCGGCTTCCGGAGCGAGTTCGACGCGCTCGCCGGTCTTGCGGTTCTTGAGCTCGATCTTGCCCGCCGCCAGCCCCTTGGGGCCGACGATGAGCTGCCACGGCACGCCCACGAGATCCATGTCGGCGAACTTGGCGCCAGGTCGCAGGTCGCGGTCGTCGTAGAGCACCGTGGTGCCCTTGGCCTGCAAGGCCGCGTAAATGTCCACGCACGCCTTGGTCACGGTGCCGTCGTCGGGTTTCAGGTTGAGCAGGCCGACCCGGAACGGCGCGATGGCTTCGGGCCAGATGATTCCCGCCGCGTCGTGGCTGGCCTCGATGATGGCGCCCAGCAGGCGCGACACGCCGATGCCGTAGGACCCCATCTCGACCGTGACCGGTTCGCCGTTGGGTCCGGCGACCGTGGCGTTCATCTTCGAGGAGTACTTGGTGCCGAAATAGAAGATGTGGCCGACCTCGATACCGCGGGCCGCGACCCGGCGCTCGGCCGGCACCGTTGATTCGAACGCCGCGGCGTCGTGCATGTCGTCGGTCGCGGCGTAGAGGGACGTCCACTCGTCGACCAGCGGCTGGAGATCGCCGCCGTAGTCGACGGTCCGGCCAAGGATGTCCTTGTCGACGAGATCCTTGTGACAGAACACGGCGCTTTCGCCGGTGTCGGCGAGCACGATGAACTCGTGGCTGAGGTCGCCGCCGATCGGGCCGGTGTCGGCGCGCATCGGAATCGCCTTCAGGCCCATGCGGGCGAAGGTGCGCAGATAGGCCACGAACATGCGGTTGTAGGCACGGATGGCGCCGGCCTTGTCGAGATCGAAGGAGTACGCGTCCTTCATCAGGAACTCGCGCCCGCGCATGACGCCGAACCGCGGCCTGACCTCGTCGCGGAACTTCCACTGGATGTGGTAGAGATTCTTCGGCAGTTCCTTGTAGCTCTTCACCCCGTCGCGGAAGATGACGGTGATCATTTCCTCGTTGGTGGGGCCGTAGAGCATCTCGCGGTCGTGGCGGTCCTTGAACCGCAGCATTTCCGGGCCATAGGCGTCGTAACGCTCGCTCTCGCGCCACAGATCGGCCGACTGGATGGTCGGCATCAGCACTTCCTGGGCGCCGGCGGCGTCCTGCTCCTCGCGCACGATGCGCTCGATGTTGCGCAGCACGCGATAGCCCGCCGGCAGCCAGGCGTAGATGCCGGCGCTCATCTGGCGCACGAGGCCCGAGCGCAGCATCAGCCGGTGCGAGACGATCTGCGCCTCCGAGGGATTCTCTTTCAGGGTCGGCAGAAAGTACTGGCTGAGCCGCATGATCTCGTTCCGAAGGGGGGAGCGGCGCCGTTCTGGCCCCGCTTCGCGGCGGAATGTAGGCAACGCGCCTCGCCAAGGCAAACCGGGCATCGTCGCGGCGCTTGTCCCCAGCTTTCGGCCGGCCTCGACTGGAACCGACGGAATCGCCCCAGCACTATGGCCACGACGGGTCCTGCGCGCGTGTCGCGCGTCGGTGCCCCTTCGATCCGGGGGGATGCGATGCTCGAAAGCCTGTTCAAGCTGCGGGAGAACAAAACGTCGGCCGGGACCGAGATCCTCGCCGGCCTCACGACATTCCTGACGATGGCGTACATTATCTTCGTCAACCCCGACATCCTGTCGAAGGCCGGCATGCCGCGCGACGCGGTATTCGCCGCGACCTGCATCGCCGCGGCCGTGGGCTGCGCGCTGATGGCGTTCGTCGCCAACTATCCGATCGCGCTGGCGCCGGGCATGGGACTCAACGCCTATTTCGCGTTCAGCGTCGTGCTGGGAATGAAGATCAGCTGGCAGGTAGCGCTGGGCTGCGTGTTCATTTCGGGTGTCCTCTTTCTGATCCTCAGTCTGCTGCCGGTGCGGGCGTGGATCGTCGACGCGATCCCGAAATCGCTGAAGATGGCGATCGCCGCGGGCATCGGGTTGTTCCTGGCGCTCATCGCCTTGCAGAGCGCCAAAATCGTCGTGCCGCACCCCGCGACCATGGTGACGGCGGGCGACCTGAAGAGCTGGCCGGTGATCCTCGCGGTGCTGGGGTTCGTGCTGATCGTGGCGCTCGACCATCGCAAGGTGCCGGGCGCGGTGATCATCGGGGTGCTCGCCGTGACGGCGGCCTCGGCGCTGGTGGGGGCGAGCAAGTTCGGGGGCGTGTTCGCGATGCCGCCCAGCGTCGCGCCGGTGTTCCTGCAGATGGATCTCGCTGGAGCGCTCAACGTCGGGCTGGTCACGGTGATTTTCGCGTTCCTGTTCGTGGACCTGTTCGACAATTCGGGAACCCTGGTGGCGCTCGCCCATCGGGCCGGTTTTTTGACGGCAAAGGGCATGGTGCCGAGGCTTGGAAAGGCTTTGGTGGCCGACTCTTCCGCCGCCATGCTGGGTGCCGCGATCGGCACCTCGACGACGACCAGCTACATCGAGAGCGCCTCGGGAATCGCGGCCGGCGGGCGCACCGGATTGACCGCGTTAACGGTAGGGGTACTCTTCGTCCTCGCCCTGTTTCTGGCCCCCCTTGCGGCCTCGGTGCCGCCGTGGGCGACGGCGCCGGCGTTGCTCTACGTCGCTTGCCTGATGATGCGCAGCCTGCTGGAGATCGACTGGGACGACATCACCGAGGTGGCGCCCGCGATGGTGACGGCGCTCGCCATGCCCTTCACCTTCTCGATCGCCGAGGGCATCGCTTTCGGCTTCATTGCCTACGCAAGCATCAAACTGGTCGCGGGCCGCTGGAGCGACATCCATCCCGCCGTCGCGATCCTGGCGGTGCTTTTCGTCGCCAAGTTCGCGTTCGTGAGCTGACGGCGAGGATTGAAACAACGTTAGCCGGGCGATGGAAGCATCGCCCGGACATTTTAAAACGGAGCATCCACTCGCAAGAAAACTCCTAGGCAGGCCAGGAAACCTCATGTAGGAATTGCCGCGTCGGAAGGACGATTTCGGTCGTCCGCCCGGGTTTACGGGAGGAAATCGCGCCTGGAAAACGGGCGGTGCGTGCCAAAGAGCGCGCCGGGGAAACGGTTGAGTAAGCGTGCGAACGGCAAGCCTTCCGGGGCTTGCCGTTTTCGTTTCAGGCCGGCCGCAGCCCGAACACGTCGAACACCCACGCCGCCAGCCAGAACAGCCACAGCACGGTGGTGATCGCCGTCGTGATCAGCGCCTTGCGCAGCAATTGCGGGCTTTCGGGCGCGCCCGGCTCGACGCCGCGGGTCGGATTCTCCACCCGGCGCACGCC
>CAMDVZ010000091.1 GCA_945878895.1 Caenispirillum bisanense
TCGGCATGTTCCCTGACATCGACCACCCGACCGAGGGCAAGCTCCGCCAGGCCCGCCCGCCGGCCCGCTTCTCCGCCAGCCCGGCCGGCGTCCATCGCCTCGCGCCGGGGCTGGGCGAGCACACGCGGGAAGTCCTGCGCGAGGCCGGCTACGCCGAGGCCGAGATCGACGCGCTGGTCGAGAAGAAGGCGGTCGGCGTGCCGTAGAGGGCTGGATGCCGAAAGTTCGGGCGCGGCCTATTGGCCGAGCGGGCGCCCCGTCGCCAGGGAAATCGACACGCCGGGTCGTTGGCATCGGCTTGCCGACCCGTGGCGGCGTCGAAACTCCCTCGAGGTCGACCGCTGACAGTTTCATCCGGGTAAAATTCCGGACCACCTCCGGCAGTCAGCGTTCCGGCGCGGATTCCGATGGCGGCCCCGCGTGTCCCTTCGAGGATGATCACGACGCCCGCCCGATCCGACGACGGGGGGTGTCCAGGTCAACCGGAGCAGGCGGGGGTGCGGTGCTGGACGAAGCGCTGGTCATCGCGCGCCGCTCCAGCCCCCAACTCATGGAAAATCAACGGGTTGGGGAAACCACTTCGGACCTGGCGCGGGCCGGTCCCGTCCGATGTCTGGATGCAGATCGACTGTCGCCCGGCCCGTTCTCGGCCGCTGGCGGATGGCGCGCCCTGTTGGATTTGAACCAACGACCTACCGCTTAGAAGGCGGTTGCTCTATCCCCTGAGCTAAGGGCGCCCGGATTCCTTCTATCACGGCGCGACGGAGCCTGCCTCAATGGGTCCAGCGACCGACCCGGTTGAAGGCGAAATTGTCGGAATAGGCCCTGGGCCTGACGGCGCGCTGCTTGGGCTCCTCGACGCTGTATTGCCAGCCCTTGCCGGTCGCCCAGGCAACGGCCTCGTCCTTCGTATCGAACGACAGGCGCAGCTGGCTGCTGGTGTCGGCCGCCCCGCTCCAGCCCATCAGTGGATCGGCGATCTTGCGCGAGGGCTCGGGCTCCAGCAACCAGGCGTGCGTGTTGCCGACGCCCGATTGCATGGCGGTCTTGGCCGGACGGAAAATACGCACCTTCATGACCCAACCCGCTCCTCGATGGACTCTCCGACGGGGCTGGTCGGGGCAGCCGGATTCGAACCGACGACCTCTTGCGCCCAAGGCAAGCGCTCTACCAGGCTGAGCTACGCCCCGCGTCCCGCCGGAACCGTCGCGATCCCCTGCGGGACCGTTTCGATGGCGTGGGTATTTTATCAGCGCCGTGGCTGGCCCGAAAGGGCTAAACTGCTCTCCCTTTCGGAGGATCATCCCATGTTCGATCAAGCCAGCGAACCCGGCCGGCAGCCCGCCATCAACGTGCTGGGCGGTCCCATCGCGCCCTGCTCTGTCCAGCCGCTCACGGGCTTCTATCGCGACGGCTGCTGCAACACCGGCGTCGAGGATGTCGGGTTGCATACGGTATGCGTGGTGCTGACCGCCGAATTCCTCGCTTTTTCGAAGGCGCGCGGCAACGACCTGAGCACGCCCATGCCGCAATATAATTTCGCGGGCCTCAAACCCGGCGACCGCTGGTGCCTGTGCGCCATGCGCTGGAAAGAGGCGTTCGAGGCCGGCATGGCGCCGCAAGTCGTGCTGGAGGCCACCCACACGGTGACCCTGCACGTCGTGGAACTGGCCGACCTGCGCAAACACGCGTTCCGGGCGCACTGACGGACGCGGAGGAGCGTGCCCCCGCGTCCGGCGTGCCAACCAAGGCTCAGAAGATGAAATCCTCGGTCCAGAGCTGCGCCACCGTCATGTTCAGCATCGTCCGTTCCATGACGGCCGGTGGCAGCAGATAGTCGGGAGGCAGCAGGTCGTCGACGTCGTACAGCGAGATATGGATGTCGGCGCCGACCTGCTCGACCCAGATGTCGTAGTTGTTCCCGGCCGGGTCGAAGGCGGTGATGTCGAGCTTGTCGATCCCGTCCTGGAAGTCCGTGATCGTGTATCCGTCGCCACCCAGCGTCATCACGAAGGTGTCGGCGCCGGCGCCGCCGGTCAGCGTGTCGCCGATCCCGGAAGCAAGGATCACGTCGAGGCCGTCGCCGCCCGACACGATGTCGGCCCCGTCGCCCGCGTCGATCGTGTCGTTGCCGATTCCGCCTTCGATGGTGTCGACCGCGTCGCCGCACAGGGGGGGTCTGTCGTCGGCGCGACGCGAAGGTCCGGGTCAGCTCGCCCGACCGTGCCGCAGCAAACGGCCTGGCAGCCGGGCTCCCATCGGCAAGGCCTCGCCCGGCGGCGGCAAACGCGTTCCGTTCACCCAGACGCCGTGCATGCCGACGGGCTTCGAGATCAGCCTGTCGGCGCCGGCGGGCATGTCGTTGACCCGTTCCAGCGGGCCCGCCGCGATGGTCGCGGGATCGAACAAAGCCAGATCCGCTGGACGCCCGACGGCGAGGCGGCCCCGGTCGGCTATGCCGTAGACCTCGGCGGTGCGGCCGGTGATCATCCAGATCGCGCGCTCCAGCGCCATGATCTTGCGATCACGAACGAAGTGGCCGAGCAGGTAGGTCGGATAGCAGGCATCGCACAACTGGCTCATGTGGGCGCCGCCGTCGCCGAGACCGATCACGATGTTCGGGTCGAGCAGCAGTTCGGTCACTTCCGCTTCGTCGTAGTTGACGAGCGGCATGCGGAAGCGCGCCTTCAGGTCGGACGCGAGCGCGAGGTCCAGAAGCAGGTCGCAGGCGTGCGCGCCTCGTTCGGCCGCGACATCCACGAGCTTGCGGCCCTCCAGCGATTTGTCGGGCGGGAAGAACGACATCTCGGTCAGCGTGAAGCTGCGTCGCCGGGTTTCGCCTTCCGCAGCACCACCGGAGAAGAAATCGTCGTTGCCGCCACGGCCCGCCACCTCCTCGCGGAACAGCCGGCGGAAATCGGGGTCGGCATAGATGCGGCGGCGCGCGGCGGAGTCGCTCGCCGTCCTGACCGGCGCGAACAGCTTCCAGGTGTCGAACACGACGGGCGATTCGAATTCGAACTCGCTGACGATTGGACGCACCGCCGTTTGCGGCGTGATCCGGTAGCCTTGCGCGATCAATTCAGCGGACCGGGTCAACGCCTCGCGGTGACGCCCCGGACCGAGCTGGCCCGACAGCAGTGGCGTCCAGCACACCGGCCGGCCACTCGCGTCGGCGAGCGCCACGTAATTGTCGAAGTGTGGCTGGCGCGCCGCGTTGTAGTGGAACAGGCCCTGCCCGCTTTCCCCAAGGGCGCGGGCCAGTTCGATGGTCTCGGTGGCGAAATCGGCGAAGCGACTCGGAACGGGCTTGCCGGCGTAGCCGACATGGACGGTCGAGACCGACGTGGCGAAGCCCATCGCACCCGCGCGCATGCCCTCGCGCACGAGTTCCTTCATCACGGCGACTTCGTCGGGCGTGGCGGTTCGCTCGACCGCGGCGGCGCCCATCGCATAGACGCGCACCGGCGTGTGGCCGAGCATGACGCCGATGTTGATGCCCGAGCCGCTAGCCTCGACAGCGTCCATGTATTGTGGAAACGTCTCGAAGGGCCAGCTGGCGCCCAGCCCCGCCGTCAGCGCGTCGTAGCTCATCGCCTCGACGCGTTCGAGGGTGCGCAGGATCAGGTCGCGATCGGCGGGTCGGGTCGGCGCGACACCGAAGCCGCAACTGCCCACGACGACGGTGGTCACGCCGTGCCACGGCGAGATCGTCATCATCGGATCCCACAGCACCTGGACGTCGTAGTGCGTGTGGATGTCGACGAAGCCCGGCGCCAGCACGAGCCCGTCGGCATTCACCGTCTCGCGCGCGACGTCGGGCGCGTGGCCCATCGCGACGATGCGGCCGTCCCTGACGCCGACGTCGCCGACGAAGCCCGGCGCGCCGGTGCCGTCGACGATCCGGGCGCCGGCGATCTTGACGTCGTAGGCCATGATCCTACTCCGCAGCCATCGCCGGCGTGGTCGCGGGCTTGCGATAGACCGCCAGCAGATTGGCCTCGCGGTCTTTCGCCTTCTTCACGTTGGCGTCCTTGACGTGGCCGAAACCCTTCATCGACTCCGGCAACGCCGCCAGCTGAACCGCCAGCGCGTGGTTGGACGGCGTCAGCCCGCCGATCACCTCGCCCATCGTCTCCAGATACTCGCCGATCAGCGAACGCTCCATGCGGCGTTCGGCCGTGTAGCCGAAAATATCCAGACGCGTGCCGCGCAGTTTCTTCAGTTTGGCCAACAGCTTGAACGCCGTGAAGATCCACGGACCATACTCGCTCTTGATCAGGTGTCCCGTGTTGGGATCGCGATCCGACAGGATCGGCGGCGCGAGCTGGAACTTGAGCTTGAAGTCGCCTTCGAACTGGGTCGACAGCTTCTTCATGAAATCGCCGTCGGTGTAGAGACGCGCGACCTCGTACTCGTCCTTGTAGGCCATCAGCTTGTAGAGCGACTTCGCCACCGCCTCGGCGAGGCCGGTGCGGCCCTTGGCTTTTTCCCGTTCGGCGGCCGCCACCTTGTCGACGAAGGCGCGGTAACGCTGCGCGTAGGCCTCGTCCTGATAGGCAGTCAGCAATTCGACCCGCTTGCGCACGATCTCGGGCAGGCCGATCGGCACCACCTTCTCCTCGCGGATCTGCGGCCGCGCGACGGTCTCGACGGCGGCCGGATCGTGGGCGGCCAGTCGCCCCCAGTTGAAGGTGCGGATGCTGGTATCCACGGCCACGCCGTTGAGCTCGATGGCCCGATGCAGCGCCGCGAGGCTGAGCGGCAGCAATCCCTTCTGCCAGGCGTAGCCGAGCATGAAGAGGTTGGTGGCGATCGAGTCGCCCATGATGGCCGTCGCGAGCCCCGTCCCGTCGATGAACGTGGTGGAGTCGCGACCGGTCGCCTCGCGGATCGAGCGCATCAGCGTCTCGGCCTCGAAGTCGATGTTGTTGTCGATCACGAAGGACGCGGTCGGCGCGATGTAGCCGTTGATGACGGCGCGGGTAACGCCCTGCTCGATGCGCGACAACGCCGCGGGCGAGGCCGCCACCACCATGTCGCAGCCCAGCACCAGGTTGGCGCCGCCGGCCGCGATGCGCACGGCGTGGATGTCGTCGGGCTTCGGGGCGAGCCTGATATGGCTCATCACGGCGCCGTTCTTCTGGGCGAGACCCGTGAAGTCGAGCGAGCTGCAGCCGCGCGCCTCGAGGTGGGCGGCCATCGCGATCAGGGCGCCGACCGTGATCACGCCGGTGCCGCCGATGCCGGTGATCAGGATGTTGTAGGGCTCGTCGAGCGGCCGCAGCGCCGGCATCGGCAGGTCGGCGAAGGGATCGGCGACGGCCTCGCCCGCTCCGGCCTGCTTGTTGCGTTTCAGGCGACCGCCAAGGACCGTCACGAAGCTCGGGCAGAAGCCGTTGACGCAGGAAAAGTCCTTGTTGCAATTGGACTGGTCGATCGTCCGCTTGCGGCCCAGCTCGGTTTCCAGTGGGCGCACCGACACGCAGTTCGATTTCTCCGAGCAGTCGCCGCAGCCCTCGCACACCGCGTCGTTGATGAAGGCGCGCTTCTGCGGATCGGGGAAGGTGCCGCGCTTGCGGCGCCGGCGCTTTTCGGCGGCGCAGGTCTGGTCGTAGACGATGACCGTCAGCCCCTCGACCTCGCGCAGCTCGCGCTGGATGGCGTCGAGCTGGTCGCGGTGATGGATCGTGACGCCAGGCGCGAAGCCCGCGCCCATCGGATACTTGTCGGGCTCGTCGGTGACGACGACGACCCGCTTGGCGCCCTCGGCGGTGACCTGCTGGGTGATCTGCGGCACCGTCAGCGGGCCATCGTGCGGCTGCCCGCCGGTCATGGCGACGGCGTCGTTGAACAGGATCTTGTAGGTGATGTTGATTTCAGCGGCCGCGGCCGCGCGGATCGCCATCAGGCCGGAGTGGTGATAGGTGCCCTCGCCCAGATTCCGGAAGATGTGCTTTTCGCTGGTGAAGGGCGAGGAGCCGATCCACGGCACGCCCTCGCCGCCCATGTGGGTGATCAGCGACGTGCGGCGATGGGGCATCATCATCGCCATGCCGTGGCAGCCGATGCCGGCCATGGCGCGGCTGCCCTCGGGCACCTGCGTCGAGGTGTTGTGCGGACAGCCCGAGCAGAAGAACGGCGTGCGCACCGTCTTGGGCGGCGGCGCCGTGGTGAGCTTCTCTTTGGCCTCCACGCGAGCGAGCCGCTGGCGGATTTCCTGGCTCTCGCCACCGTGCTTCATCAGCCGCTCGGCGATCACCCGCGCGACTCCGGTCGGCGTCAGCTCGCCCTCGGTCGGCTGGATGCGCCTGCCGGTCTCGTCGGTCTTGCCGATCACGACGGGGCGCTGGCCGTTGGGCAGATTGTAGAGCAGCTTGATCAGCTGATCCTCGAGGAACGCCTTCTTCTCCTCGACGACGATGATCTCTTCCAGCCCCTCGGCGAACGCCTTCGCCTTGGTCGGCTCCAGCGGCCACGTCATGCCGACCTTGTAGAGGCGGATGCCCAGCGCCATCGCCTTGGCCGGCGTGATGCCGAGATCCTCCAGCGCCTGGCGGGTGTCGAGATAGGCCTTCCCCGTGGTCATGATGCCCAGACGCGCCTTGGGCGGATCGAACATCAGACGGTCGATGTTGTTGGCCCGAACGAAAGCCTTCACGGCGTCCAGTTTGTGCAGGACCAGCCGCTTCTCCTGCTCCATCGGCGGATCGGGATTGCGGATCGAGAGGCCGCCCTCGGGCATCTCAAAGTCGGTCGGGATCACCACCTGGACACGGTCGGGATCGACGTCCACGGAAGCGCCGCTCTCGACCGTCTCGGAGATCGCCTTGAAGCCGATCCAGCAGCCGGAGTAGCGCGACAGCGCGAAACCAAGCAGGCCGAAATCGACATACTCCTGGACGGTGGCGGGGTTGAGGATCGGGATCGAGGCAGCCTGGAAGACCTGCTCGGACTGGTGCGGCAGGGTCGAGGACTGGCAGCCATGGTCGTCGCCGGCCAGCACCAGCACGCCGCCGTGCTTCGACGTCCCGGCGCAGTTGCCGTGCTTGATCGGGTCCATCGAGCGGTCGACGCCGGGTCCCTTGCCGTACCAGATGGCGAACACGCCATCGACGGTGGCGCCCTGGAACAGGTTGACCTGCTGGGTTCCCCACACGGCGGTGGCGGCCAGATCCTCGTTCAGGCCCGGCTTGAAGTGGATGTTGTTGGTGGCGAGATGTTTCTTGGCGCCCCACAGGGCGTGGTCGTACATGCCCAGCGGCGAGCCGCGATAGCCCGAAATGAAGCCGCCCGTGTTGAGCCCCGCGGCGACGTCGCGCTGGCGCTGCATCATCGGCAACCGCACCAGTGCCTGGACGCCGGTCATGTAGACGCGGCCCCTGGCGCTCGTGTAGCGATCCTCCAGCGTGTAGTCGGCGAGCGGCAGATCCTGGATCCGGACGGGCGCGTTCATCGGCAATCTCCTGCGAGGGCGTATTCGAACACCCGTTCGGACGAGACTGTAGCCGAACTGGCGGCCGCCGCCAGCACCGACGCGCAGGGCTGGCTTGCCCCGCAAAACGCCCGATGGCCCGCGCGACCGGTCGCTGTAGGGTGCCGCGCCATGCCGCCATCTCCGCAACGCCCCGCTCTTTCGCCCGTCACGATCGCCGTTTTGCAGATCGCCGCGATGGACGTTCTGCTCGGCCTGAGCTGGCCGGTGATCAAGATCGGCCTCCAGGGCGCGACGCCGGTCTGGCTCGCGTTCGGCCGCGCCGCCATCAGCTGTGCGGCTTCCGTGGCGTTGCTCCTGGTCCTGCGCCGCCTCAAGCCGCCGGCCCGCGCCGACTGGCCGGTCGTCTTCTCGATGGGAACATTCCCGAACGCTCTGTTTTTCGCCCTCACGACGGTCGGCGTCACCACCGTGCCGGCTGGCCGCGCGTCGATCCTGTCCTACACGGTCGCCCTGTGGATGGTGCCCTTGTCGCTTCTGCTGGGCGAAGCGGTGGGTTGGCGGCGCATGGGGGGCGTCGTGGTCGGCGTCGCCGGCGCCTTCGTGCTGATGGACCCGTGGCATCTCGACTGGACCGACCACGATGTTCTGTTCGGCCACGCCTGCCTGCTCGGCGCGGCGTTGAGCTGGGGCATCGCCCTGCTGCATGCCCGGCGGCACGCCTGGGTCGGCACGCCGCTCGACGTGCTGCCGTGGCAATTCGGGATCACCACGCTGTGGCTCGGATTGCTGGGCTTCGTGTTCGAGCCGCGCGGCGGGGTGAGCTGGGCCGTCGAGCCGGTCGCCGCCCTGATCTATCTCGGCATTTTCGCCGGACCGGTCGGCAGCTGGGCGATCACCTCGGCGGCGCGCGTTGTCTCTCCCGTCGCCATCTCGCTCGGCGTACTGGGCGCGCCCGTGGTCGGCGTCGCGGCCTCGACGCTGTGGCTGGGCGAGCCGGTGACGTGGCCGCTGCTGGCGGGCGCCGCCCTGGTCGGCGCGGGGATCGTCATCGTCGTCCAGGCCGGGCGACGCGGCTAGAACAGGCCGTCGATCTCGCCGTCGTCCATCAGGTGGATGCGCTCGGCGGCAGGCACGCGCGGCAGGCCGGGCATGCTCATGATCTCGCCGGCCATGGCGACGACGAAGCCGGCGCCGGCCGACAGCCGCAACTCGCGGATCGGCAGGACGTGCCCGGTGGGCGCGCCACGCAGTTCCGGGTCGGCCGAGAAGCTGTACTGGGTCTTGGCGATGCAGACCGGCAGCTTGCCATGACCTGCCGCCTCCAGCGCTTCGGCGCGTTTGCGGACCGCCGATGTCGGCGCGATGCCCGACGCGCGGTAGATCTCGCGGGCGATAGTCTCGATCTTGGCCAGCAACGGCAGGTCGTCGGCGTAGATCGGCTTGAATGCCGCCCCGCCGCGCTCGATCACCGCCACCGCCTCGCGCGCCAGCGCCTCGGCGCCGGCACCGCCATGCGCCCAGTGCTCGCACAGGATCGCCCTGGCGCCCGCCTTCGCGCACACCGTTTCGATCAGCGCCAGCTCGGCCGGCGTATCGCTCGTGAAGCGGTTGATCGCGACCAGCACCGGCAGCCCGAACTTGCCCAGATTCTCGACGTGGCGCAGCAGGTTGGCGGCCCCCTTCTCGACCGCTGCGACGTTCTCGACGCCGAGCGACTTGCCGTCGGCGCCGCCGTGCAGCTTCAACGCCCGTACCGTCGCCACGACGACGGCGAGCGAGGGCTTCAGGCCACCGATCCGGCATTTGATGTCGAGGAATTTCTCGGCGCCCAGATCGGCGCCGAAGCCCGCTTCCGTCACGACATAGTCGGCGAGTCCCAGCGCCGCGTTGGTCGCGATCAGCGAATTGCAGCCGTGCGCGATGTTGGCGAAGGGTCCGCCATGGATCAGCACCGGATTGCCTTCCAGCGTCTGCACCAGGTTCGGCTTGGCGGCGTCCTTGAGAATGGCTGCCATCGCCGATGCCGCTTTCAGGTCGCCCGCCGTGACGGGTTTTCCCTCGCGGGTTTCGGCCACGACGATCCGGGCCAGGCGTGCCTCCAGGTCCTTCAGGTCGCGCGCCATGCACAGGATCGCCATCACTTCCGAAGCCGTCGTGATGTCGAAGCGGCCCTGGCGCGGGAAGCCATTGGCGACGCCGCCGAGGCTGAACACCATGTCCCGCAGGGCCCGGTCGTTCATGTCCATGACGCGTGGCCAATAGATGCGGCGTGCGTCGATCCCCAGCGCGTTGCCCCAATAGATATGGTTGTCCAGCATCGCCGCCAGCAGGTTGTGCGCCGTCGTGATGGCGTGGAAGTCGCCGGTGAAGTGGAGATTGATCTCCGCCATCGGAATGACCTGGGCATGGCCGCCGCCGGTGGCGCCGCCCTTCTGGCCGAAACACGGTCCGAGGCTCGGTTCGCGCAAGGCGATGGCGGTGCGTTTGCCGATCCGGGCGAGCGCGTCGCCGAGACCAATCGTCGTGGTCGTCTTGCCCTCGCCCGCCGCCGTCGGGTTGATCGCGGTCACCAGGATCAGATGACCCGGCCTCGCGCCCGCCGGTGCCGGCACCGCGGCGAGATCGATCTTGGCCTTGGTCCGGCCGTAGGGCTCCAGCGCATCCTCGGGAATGCCGAGTTTGGCAGCCACCGCCGGAATCGGGATCGGTTTCGCGAGGCGGGCGATCTCGATGTCGGTCATTGGCGTGGCGGTCGTCATGGGTTCGCTCTCCGGCGTTCGCTGTCGGCGGGGACGTCACAGGCTGCGGCGGCGAAACGCAAGGGATTCCGTCGTGCGGTCAGTTCTTCGCGTTGCCGAAAATCGCGTGTCGAACGACGTCGCCCGGCTTGATGCCGAGCAGGCGCGCCGCGCCGCCGTTGATCTCCAGCACCGCCTTGGCCGGCCCGTTGGACGGAATCGTCGCGGTCGACAGCGGCACGGCGTTGGCATGGACGTGCCTGACGACCCCGTCGGCGCCGATGAACAGCATGTCGAGCGCGATCAGCGTGTTGGCCATCCACATCGTGATCGGACGCGTCTCGCCGAAGTCGAACAGCATGCCCTCGTAGGCGCCCATGTCCTTGCGGTGCATGAGACCGCGTTGCTGCTGTTCCGGCGTCAGGGCCAGCTCGATGTCGAAGTTGCGCGGTCCCGCCGAGGTCTCGATCACCAGCGTCGAACGATCGAACTTCATCTCCGGCGGCGGTGTCTGAGCGAAGGCAACAGCGCTGCCGACCATCGCGAGCAAGGCGGCCATCGCCATCCTGCGTCCGGGTCCGGACCAAATCCATGCAACACTCATGCGCTCGCGTCTCCCCTATGCTCGCTTTTCCCATGCCGCCCCCAGTCTAGCCACCCGGTCGTGGCGGAACCAGGACGATCGGGTGGACGCCCGTTCCGCCTCGACCGATCCGCCGCGGCGACGGGGACTCGACTGTCTGCTCGCCGCCGCCCGGACGCCGGCCGGCACTCTCGCCCGCCGGGTTGCCGCGGCTGTCCGGTGCACACCCCCCACCCCGACGTTTCGACCGGACGAGCCCGGACAAGGCGGCGATCGGTCGGGCAAAGCCGTTCGTGGCCCGGACAACACCTCGTCTGGATCGGACAACCGCCGGACGGCGCCCGGACAAAGAGCGGAGGCGTCGGACGGCACGCGGTGTATCTAGTCATGGACATGGACACCCTCCGATCAACGTGAATCGCCTCCCATGCAGTTACTATCGTAGCTTTGTGATATTATATATGTATTATTAGGTAGAAATTGCCAAGCTCTTCGTGCCCGGAAGCCAGGCCAGCCCGAACGGTGTCCCCGATTCGAGCGCTTCGGACGCGTCGCCCGACTGGACATAGCGATCCGCCTCAATCACGACGACGATCCGAACGTTCTCCGATATCGCGTCCGTCCGATGGCCCTGCCGGGGTGATCGACGAGGGTTTCGCTTGGATGACACTGGGTGTAAGAGCGCTCCAGTACCCGGGGGGAGCCGACGGCGGCTGAGAGGTTCCGAAAGGAACGACCCCTGGAACCTGATCCGGTTCATGCCGGCGTAGGGACGGGGCAGCATGACGATCGAGGGGGCGCCGGACCGGGCGCCCGCCATCCACATCAGGGGCGCGCGCCTGGCCTATGGCGGCCGGACGGTGTTCGACGACCTGTCGCTCGATTTGCCCGCCGGCCGGACGACCTGCCTGCTGGGACCGAGCGGCGTCGGAAAGACGTCCCTGCTGCGTCTGATCGCGGGCCTGGCGCCGGCCGGCACCCGCGGCACGGTCGAGTCCGGCGACGGCGCGTCGCTGGAGGGCCGGATCGCCTGGATGGCCCAGACCGACCTGCTGCTGCCCTGGCTGAGCGTCGTCGAGAACGCGGTGTTGGGATTTCGACTGCGCGGCGATACCCCGGCGCTCGCGCACGCTCGCCGGCGCGCGACGGACATCCTCGCCGATCTCGGTCTCGGCGACAGGATCGGGGACCGGCCCGCAACCCTTTCCGGCGGCATGCGCCAGCGCGTGGCGCTCGCCCGTACGCTCGTCGAGCAGCGTCCGGTCGTCCTGATGGACGAACCCTTCGCGCAGCTCGACGCCATCACCCGACTGTCCCTGCAGGATCTCTCCGCGACCTGGCTGCGCGGCCGCACGGTCCTGCTGGTCACCCACGATCCGCTCGAGGCCGCCCGGCTGGGACACCTCGTCCACGTCATGACCGGAAGTCCCGCCACGCCCGGCGACGCGATCGTGCCCGACGACGTTCCGCCGCGTCCGCCGGCTGCGCCCGCGACCCTGGCGATCCAGGCCACGCTGCTGCGCCGGCTCGCGGACGCGCACGCAGGAGATCGCGCGTGAGCGTTCCGCGCGCCCTGGTCGTGGCCGCGGGGTTGATCGCTGCGTGGGAAGCCCTCGTGCGCGTCGCCGACCTGCCCCACTACATCCTGCCCGCGCCCTCGCGGGTCGCGGCCGAGTTCGTCGGGCGCGCCGACGTGTTGCTGCTCCACGGGCTGTCGACCGCGGCGGAGATCGTGCTGGGCCTGTCGGGCGGCCTCGTGCTCGGCGCGCTGACGGCGCTGGCGATGGTCCGCTTCGCCGCTGCGCGCCGCTGGGGCTTGCCGCTCCTGGTCGTCAGCCAGGCGATTCCCGTTTTCGCGATAGCGCCGCTGCTCGTGCTCTGGCTCGGCTATGGCATGGCGTCCAAGGTCGCCATGGCGGTACTGGTCATCTATTTTCCCGTCGCCAGCGCGTCCTACGACGGCTTGCGGCGGACGAATCCCGGCTATCTCGATCTCGCGAAGGTCATGGGGGCCAGCCCCTGGCAGATATTGCTGCGCGTCCGGTTGCCCGCCGCCTTGCCCGCGTTCGCCGCCGGCGCGCGCGTCGCGGCGTCCGTGGCGCCGATCGGGGCGGTGATCGGCGAATGGGTCGGCGCGAGTTCCGGCCTCGGCTATCTGATGATGCAGCAACTCGCGCGCGGCCAGACGCCGCTCGCCTTCGCCGCGCTGGTGGTGTTGGCCTCGATGGCCGTCGCACTCTATTTCGCCGTCGACGCGGCGATGAACCGTCTCACGTCGTGGCAGCCCGCCATCGACGGGGAGACGCGGTCGTGACGCCGCGCCTCCCGCGCCGGTCAGGCGAAGGTCTCGCGGCAGCCCGCGTAGATCATGCCGGCAGCGACGCCGGTCAGCACCAGCAGGCCGAGGCCGAGCGGAATCAGGGCCACGATGCCGGCGACCGCCAGCAGGATCACGGCGACGATGCCCGGCACGATGTTGGCGACCGATGCCGCCCACGTCGTCTTCATGGCGTCGATGGCCGACATGCCACGCACCGCGATCAGCGCCGGCGCCGCCCAGGTCGCCATCAGGATGGGGATGTTCAGCAGGTTCAGGATCGAGAAGAACGAGCCGACCACCGACGTCAGCAGGAACACCACCAGCGTCAGCGCCGCGGACACCGCGCCGATCGTCAGCAGATCGACGAGGTTGGCGCCGAAGCCCGCGAAGAGATGCGGAATTTCGACCTTGCGACCGCTGGCGCGGGCATCGCAGGCGGTCATCAGCCCGCCCATGAAAACCGGCATCAGCAGGTTCATGACGATGCCGCCGATCGCGGCTCCCAGCAGCAGGCCCCAGAAACCCATGATCGAGTAGAAAATCCACGGAATCAGGAAGTTCGCGACGCCGATTACCACGCCAAGGATCAACGCCATCACGATCCACGGCACCGGATTAGCCATGAACT
>CAMDVZ010000092.1 GCA_945878895.1 Caenispirillum bisanense
AGCCGCGCGCTGGCGTCGAGATCCAGCTGCGAGGACACGTGGGCGACGATGCTGGACCAGCGATCCAGCCGGGGCGATGCGAGGGGCATCCATGTCCAGAATCACGCCCCAATACCCCGCGTCAAGGCTTATCCTAGCGCCTATGCCCCAATACCCCGCGTCAAGGCTTATCCTAGCGCCTATGGGGCTTCCTCTCTCGACGAACTTGGTGTCGCTTGCGAGGCCGCGAAGCCCCTCATCCGGCGCTACGCGCCCCCTTCTCCCCGCCTTCGCGGGGAGAAGGGAAAAGCTTGCCTCGCCGCCTACTTCGCCGGCGTGATCGAGGCCACCGGCTTGCGCCGGCGGTGCGCGACCATGACGTCGTGGAGACTCGCGATGGTGCGGCTGCCCGTGGCGACGAACAGGAACGGCAGCAAGCCGTGCAGCAGGCACGCCAAACCGCCGCCAATCATCCGCAAGCCAAACCCGGACGCCGTCAGGAGATGCTCCGAATAGGTCTCGCCGACGGCGCGAGGATGGGCGGTGAAAGCATCGCGGGGGGCGGGCATCGGCTGGCTTCCGGTCTGTCGGCGGGGGTTTCTCTGGTGCGCCCAACCTACAATCCGCGCGCCGGAACAGGATTCCCGATATCACGCGATATCGCCCCGTTGTAGAAATACATTCCCAAATCCCGGAGAATATTGGAATGGTTTCGCTCGATGCGCACGACCGGAAGATTCTGGCCCTTCTCCAGCGCGACGCCAGCATGGCCGTCAGCGACATCGCGACCAGGGTCGGGCTGTCGACGACACCCTGCTGGCGCCGGATCCAGAAGCTTGAGGAAGCCGGCGTCATCCGCCGTCGCGTGGCACTGCTGGACCGCGCCGCGCTCAACGCCGGCGTCACCGTGTTCGTCGCGATCCGCACCAACCAGCACACCGCGCAATGGCTGGCGAAATTCGCGAAGGCCGTCGCCGACTTCCCCGAGGTGGTCGACTGCTACCGGATGAGCGGCGAGATCGACTACCTGCTGCGGCTGGCCCTGCCCGACATCGCCGCCTACGACGCCTTCTACAAACGCCTGATCGCCAGGATCGACCTCAGCGACGTGACATCCATGTTCGCGATGGAGGAGATCAAGTCGACCACCGAACTGCCGCTGGGGTTCGCGGACGTCAAACGGTAGGGCGCGCCAAGACGCGGCGAGGCCGTCGAACGCGCGCGCCACTATGCCCCCGCCACCAGCCCCACCGCCGCCAGCGCGTCGGCCTGGCGTTTCGCCACCACGTCCACGTCGAAATCGCCGATCATCTCCTGGAACAGGCGGTACCAGTTGATCTCGGCTTTCAGGTGCAGGAACACCGAGCCGAGGCCTATGGCGGCGCGGTCCATGAAGACGAACTCGCGCGGCACGGTCACGCCGCCCATCTTGCGGATTTCCGCGAACACCGCGTGGGCGGTCTCGCGGCCGTATTGGCCGGCGACTCCCTCGGCGATGGTGCGCGGGCGATCGTCCATCAGCGGGCCGTAGAGGAAGCCGGCCCAGCGGTTCAGCGCGCGGATCATCTCGCGCGAGAGGTCCTTGAAGCCCCACAGCTCGTAGGCCGCGACCGCCAGCTCCTCGTCGTCGGCCAGCAGCGCCTTGTAGAGGTCGATCGAGCCCTTCACGAAGCGCGGCGGGAAGATGCGCACGCAGCCGAAATCCATCAGGTTGACGTCGCCGTCGGGCCGCACCGTGTAGTTGCCCAGATGCGGGTCGCCGTGGATGACGCCGAAGAAATAGAACGGCACGTACCAAGCCCGGAACATGTTCAGCGCCAGCCGGTCGCGGTCGGCTTGCGGGCGTTCCTTCCAGGTCAGCAGCTTGTCGCCGTCGAGCCAGCGCATGACGAGCAGCCGGCCGGTCGAGAGATCGTCGACGATGGGCGCGACATGGACGTGCGGCTCGTCGGCCAGCATCGCGGCATAGAGTTTCGCGTGACGCGCCTCGCGACGGTAGTCGAGCTCCTCGCGCAGGCGCTCGGCGATCTCGGCGAACACTTCGCCGGTGCGGATGGCGCCATCCATGCGGCGACCGATGGCGAAGACGGTGCGCAGCTGGGTCAGGTCGGCTTCCAGCGCCGAGGCCATGTCGGGGTATTGCAGCTTGCACGCCACCGCCGTGCCGTCGTGCAGCGTGGCGCGATGGACCTGGCCGAGCGAGGCGGCGGCGGCGGCCGTCTTCTCGAAGCCGGCGAAGCGCGACGCCCAAGCCGGTCCCAGTTCGCCCGCCATGCGGCGTTTGACAAAGGGCCAGCCCATCGAGGGCGCGTCGGATTGCAGTTGGGCAAGCTCGCGGGCGTATTCCGGCGGCAGCGCGTCGGGGATTGTCGAGAGCAACTGCGCCGCCTTCATCAGCGGTCCCTTGAGGCCGCCTAGCGCCGAACGCAGATCGGCGGCGTGGCGGTCGCGGTCGATCGACAGGCCGAGATAGCGCTCGCCCGCCAGCTTGACGGCGAGGCCGCCAACCGACGTACCGACGCGGGCGTAGCGGCCGACCCGGCCGAGCAGGGAATTGTCGTCGTTGGCCATGACCACGCTTATACGCGCCGGCGAGGGGGTCGGTTAGCGGCGTGCATCCATTTGTCCGACCCCGTCGTAGCCTCCGCGTCACCAGGAGGATCAACCATGACCGTCGTCGATCCGGGCCAGATGGCCGCCGCCTTCGAGAAACTCTTCAACGCCGGCGATCTCGAGGGACTCGTGGGCCTGTGCGAGAAGGACGCGCTGTTCGTGACCCCCGACGGCACCGCGCTGCGTGGCCTCGGCGGCGTACGCGCGGCGCTCCAGGGTTTCCTGTCGCTGGGTGGCAAGGCGACACTCGAGAAAGTCTATTGCCACGTCGCCGGCGACATGGCGCTGGCGTCGGCGCGCTGGAGCCTGACGGGCGGCAACGCCCCGCCGGGCATGGGCGGCAAGACCGCCGAGGTGCTGCGCAGGCAAGCCGACGGGCGTTGGCTGTTCACCATCGACTCGCCGACCGGCGGCGCCTGAGGCGACTTGTCGGGCGCGCCGGTACACCGCTACAATCGGCGTCGGTCGAGCCATCGACCGCGGGAGAGGTGCATGACGACGTACAACCGGCACCATCCGCGCGGCCCCCTGTCCGCCCCGCGACCGCGCGTCGTGGGGCCGACGACCGGCTGACATCGACGCTTCGGCGTCCTTCTCCGTTCTCGTTCGTTCCCACCCGCGCGTCGCGCCGATGGCTCTCGACCATCGGGCGCGCACCGACATTGGCGTGATTCGAACGGACGGATACTGGACATGGGATCGATCGGTTTGCGCGACGTGGGCGTCTTCACGCCGACCGCGCTGTTCAGGAACCTCACCATGGTGGTCGGCGAGACCGACCGCGTCGGCCTGATCGCCGGCAATGGCGGCGGCAAATCCACCCTGCTGCGCTGCCTCGCCGGCCACGCCGAGCCGGGCGCCGGGGAGATCGTGCGCTCGCGAGGCCTGGCGATCGGCATCGTCGAGCAGGACGTACCGCCGCAGCTGCTCGACCTGACGATGGCGGAACTGGTGCGGCGCAGCCTGCCGGCCGCGGATCGCGACGGCGAAGCGTGGCGCGTTGGCCTGGCGCTCGACGAATTCGACGCGCCCGAGGCGATGCGCGACCAGACGCTGCGGACCCTGAGCGGTGGCTGGCAACGGCTGGCGCTGATCGCGCGCGCGTGGGTCTCGAGCCCCGACGCGCTGCTGCTGGACGAACCATTCAACCATCTCGATCTGGAGAAGCTCGCGCTGCTCGAAGCCTGGATCGTCGATCCTGCCCGCCGCATTCCGATGGTGATCGCCAGTCACGACCGCCGGTTCCTCGATGCCTGCACCACGCGCACGCTGTTCCTGCGGCCCGACGTATCGCGCTACTACGCCCACCCCTATTCGAAATCGCGCCGCCTGCTGACCGACGACGACGCGGCGCTGGCGGCGAGGAACGCGCGCGACCTGCACGAGGCGGACCGGCTGCGCCGCAGCGCCGGCGCCTTGCGCAACATCGGCATCAACAGCGGCAGCGACGCCTCGCAGAAAAAGTCGGCGCAGATATTCAAACGCGCCGACGCGCTCGAGCGAACCGTGAGGGCCACGCACGTCGAGCGCTCGGGCGACATCCGGCTCGCCAACCGCGGCACCCACGCCAGGGTGATGATCGCGCTCGACGACGTGACGATCTCGACACCGGACGGCCGCGCCCTCTTCCGCACCGGCAAGATCAACGTGCTCCAGCGCGACCGCATCGTCGTGCTGGGTCGCAACGGGGTCGGCAAATCGATGCTGGTGGCACTGCTGCGGCGCGCCATGACCGAACCCGGCGGCGTCGCGGGGGTGCGCGTCACGCCCTCCGTCGCCATGGGCTAAGTCGACCAGCAGATGTCGCAGCTACCCGACCGGCAGACGCCGCACGACTTCATCGGCGGCACGTTCCGTCTGGGCGACCAGAGGACCACGAGCTTGCTGGCCGGGGCGGGCTTCGCGCCGGAGCGCAAGCCACGGACCATCGCCGAACTTTCGCCCGGCCAGAAGGCACGACTGGGGCTGCTGGCGGTGCGGCTGGCCGATCCGAACCTCTATCTGATGGACGAGCCGACCAACCACGTCGACATCGCGGGCCAGGAGCGCCTGGAGGAAGAAATCCTCGCGCACGAGGCGACCTGCGTGCTGGTCAGCCACGACCGCGCCTTCGTGACGGCGATCGGCACGCGCTTCCTCGCCATCGATCGCGGCGCGATGACCGAGATCGACGCACCGCCGGGATAAGGGCTCAGCCCCATAGGCGCTAGTTTAGCCACCTCGGCTTGGTTCAAACTCCCTTCCCCCGCCGGCGGGGGAAGGGGTTTTGAACCAAACCGAAGGTCGCTATCCTAGCGCCTATGAGGCTCAGCCCTCTGTCTCCAGCTCGTCGATGAAGCCGCCGATGACGTCCAGCCCCTTGTTCCAGAAGGCCGGATCGGCGGCGTCGAGCCCGAAGGGCGCCAGCAGATCGCCATGCCGCAAGGTGCCGCCGGCTTGCAGCATGTCGAGATAGCGGGCCTGGAAATCCGGAAATCCCGACTGGTGGACGGCGTAGAGCGAGTTCACCAGGCAATCCCCGAACGCGTAGGCATAGACGTAGAACGGCGAGTGCACGAAGTGCGGGATGTAGGCCCAGTAGTGCGCGTACTCGGGATGGAAGCGCAGCGCCGGCCCGAGGCTTTCGGCCTGCACCGCCATCCAGATCGCGCCGATGGCGTCGGCGGTCAGTTCGCCCTTGCGGCGGGCGGTGTGCACGCGCAGCTCGAACTCGTAGAACGCGATCTGACGCACCACGGTGTTCAGCATGTCCTCGACCTTGCCCGCCAGCATCGCGCGGCGCGCGCGCGCGTCCGGCGCGGTCTTCAACAAAGACTGGAAGGTCAGCATCTCGCCGAACACCGAGGCGGTTTCCGCGAGCGTCAGCGGCGTGTCGGCCTGGAGGTAGCCCTGCTTGCCCGCCAGCACCTGATGCACGCCGTGCCCGAGCTCGTGGGCGAGCGTCATCACGTCGCGCACCTTGCCCTGGTAGTTGAGCAGCAGATAGGGATGCACCGAGGGCACCGAGGGATGCGCGAAGGCGCCCGGCGCCTTGCCCGGACGCACCGGCGCGTCGATCCAGCGATTGTCGAAGAAGCGCTGCCCCACCGACGCAAGCTCCGGCGAGAACGCGGCGTAGGCGTCGCCGACGATGCGCGTGGCATCGCTCCAGGGAATGGTGCGGTCGTCGGAATCCGGCAGCGGCGCGTTGCGGTCCCAGTAGTCGAGCACCTCGACGCCGAACCATTTCGCCTTGAGCCGGTAGTAGCGATGCGCCAGTCGCGGCCAGGCACCCTTGACCGCCGACACCAGCGCGTCGACGACCACGTCCTCGACCTGGTTGGACAGGTTCCGCGACGACGGTGGGCGCTCGAACCGGCGCCACTTGTCCTCGATTTCCTTGTCCTTGGCCAGCGTGTTGGTGATCAGCGCGAAGGTCTGAATGTTCTCGCCCATCGTCTTGCCGAACGTCCGGGCGGCGTCCTTGCGCACGCCACCATCGCGATCGGACAAACGGTGCAGGATCTCGGCCGAGGTGACCGACTTGCCCTCGAAAGGAAAGCGCAGCCGCGCCATCGTTTCGTCGAACAGCCGGTTCCAGGCGCGCGGACCGGTGGTGGCTTTCTCGTGCAGCAGCTTCTCGATGTCGTCCGACAGCTGGTGCGGCCGGTACGAGCGACAATCGCGTAGGAACGGCCGCCAGCGCTGGAGGGCGGTCGATGCCGCGTCCATCGCGGCCAGGGTCGCGTCCTCGACGCGGTTGATTTCCAGATTGAAGAACAGCAGGTCCGAGGTGATGTCGGTCATCCGGTCGCCGGTGTCCTGGCGGAACCGCCCGATCTCCGGATCGGTCATGTCCCCGGCGTAGAGCAGGCCGGCGAAGGTTCCGATGCGGCCCAATCGCTCCTGGATCGACTCGTAGGCGGCGATGGCGGCGGCCAGCGCGTCTCCCGACAGTCCCGCCAGCCTGTCCTTGTAGCGAACCGCGAAGGCCCGCGCGTCGGCGGCCAGCGCGTCGAGATCGGATGCGAGCGTCGGCGAGTCCTTGCCGGCGTAGAGGTCCGCCAGATCCCAGGTAGGCAGGTCGCCAAGCGACGCCGTGGCCGCGGCGCCGTCGGGCGCGAATGTCGTGGTCATGATCTCGAACTCTCCGCCTGTGGCTCGCCCCTATATAGGCAAGGCACGCGGTTCGCCCAAGTCGCTAGAGCCGGTGATAGTCGCGGAACCAGTCGACGAAGCGCGGCACGCCTTCCTCGATCGGCGTCTTCGGACTCCAGCCGAGATCGCGCCGCGTCGCCTCGATGTCGGCCGCCGTCTCGGGCACGTCGCCGAGCTGGGCCGGCTGCAAATCGATGGTAGCGCCCTTGCCGATCGCGCGCTCCAGCAAGGCAATGAACCGCATCAGGTCCTCGCCCCGGCTGGCGCCGAGATTGTAGAGCGCGTGGCCGGGCCGCTCGCCGGCCCGGTCGTAGGCCCGCAGGACGCCGTCGACCACGTCGTCGACGTAGCTGAAATCGCGCTTCACCAGGCCGAGGTTGAAGACCTCGATCCTCTCGCCGGCGAAGATCGACCGCGCGAAAATCCAGGGCGCCATGTCGGGCCGGCCCCACGGACCGTACACGGTGAAGAACCGCAAGCCGGTCAGGGTGAGCCCGTGCGTGTGGACATAGACGTCCGACATCATTTCGTCGGCGCGCTTGGTGGCGGCGTAGAGCGAACGTGGCGCGTCCACGGGATCGCCCACGACGAACGGCAGCTTGGCGCTGGAACCATACACCGACGACGAGGAGGCATAGACGAACCGACGCAAGCCATCGAGCCGGCGCGCCAGCTCCAGCATCGTCAGATGCCCCATGACGTTGCTGCGCACGTAGGCGTAGGGGTCCACGAGCGAATGACGGACGCCGGCCTGGGCGGCCAGATGGACGATGCCCGAAATACCCGGTTCGGCCGCCCGCACCGCCTCCATGCCCTCGCGGTCCGAAACGTCGCGCTCGAAGAACGAAAACGCCGACGATCCCGTCAGCCGGGCCAACCTGGCGCGTTTGAGCGACACGTCGTAGTAGGCATTCAGATCGTCGACGCCCACGACCCTGTCGCCCCGGTCCAGCAGGGCGCGCGCCACGTGCGAGCCGATGAATCCGGCGACGCCGGTAACCAGAACCGTCATGAGCAATGAGACCGAAGCAATGCTGCCGTGCGAAGTACCCGACCGTTCACGCCCCCAGGCGCCCGACCGTGGCCGGCTCTCTGACCATATCGCGCCCGCCAAGGCGACTCATTTCTGTGCGACGAAGCGCCCGGCCGCGCAATAGTCTGTCGACTGGCCACGCTGGACGCACGGTTCGTTCTTTCTTCTCCCCGCGCCGCACCACCAATTGCAAACGGCGACGCGAGCGGGTTAGCTGCCGCCAACCAACGATCCGGGACGAGCCGACATGCCCCTCGACGCCGTTACCCTCGACGACAAGTACGCGCTCGCTTCCGGGCGCGTCTATCTCACCGGCATGCAGGCGCTGGTCCGCTTGCCGATCATGCAGCGTCAGCGCGACCTCGCCGCGGGTCTGAACACCGCCGGCTATATTTCGGGCTATCGCGGCTCGCCCCTGGGCGGTCTCGACCAGGCCTTGTGGCAAGGCCGCAAATTCACCGACGCCCACCACATAAAATTCCAGCCCGCCACCAACGAGGATCTCGGCGCCACCGCGATCTGGGGCACCCAGCAGCTCGACCTGATCGAAGGCGCGAAGTACGACGGCGTGTTCGCCATGTGGTACGGCAAGGGGCCGGGCGTCGATCGCAGCGGCGATGTCTTCAAGCACGCCAACGTCAACGGTTCCTCGCGCCATGGCGGCGTGCTGGCGCTGGCCGGCGACGACCACATGGCGAAGTCCTCGACCATCGCCCACCAGAGCGAGTTCGCGTTCATGGACGCGATGATGCCGGTCATCAATCCGGCCGGCGTCCAGGAGTTCATCGACCTTGGCCTGCACGGCTGGGCGATGTCGCGCTTCAGTGGCTGCTGGGTCGGCTTCAAGGTGATCGGCGAGACTGCCGACACGTCGGCTTCCGTGTATGTCGACCCGCACCGCGTCTCGATCGTGCTGCCGACCGATTTCGACCTGCCCGCCGACGGGCTGAACCTGCGCTTCCCCGACGTGTTCCTCGAACAGGAACGCCGCCTGCACCAGTTCAAGCTGCCGGCCGCGCAGGCCTACTGGCGCGCCAACAAGCTCGACCGCGTGATGGTTGGCGGGCGCGGCGCGCGCCTCGGAATCGTCACCGCCGGCAAGGCCTATCTCGACGTCCGCCAGGCGCTGGAAGACCTCGGCATCGACGACGCCGAGGCAACCCGCCTCGGCCTCGCGGTCTACAAGATCGGCATGACCTGGCCGGTCGAGCCGCAGGGCGTGCGGCACTTCGCCGAAGGTCTGGAGGAAATCCTCGTCGTCGAGGAGAAGCGGCCGCTGCTGGAGCCACAGATCAAGGATCTGCTGTTCAATCTGCCGGCCGACCGCCGGCCGCGAATCGTTGGCAAAACCGACGAGCGTGGCGCGCCGCTGCTGTCGACCGTCGGCGAATTGTCGCCAGCCGGCGTCGCGCGCGTGATCGCCGCCCGCCTCGGCGTCGAGCGCCGCTCGCCGCGCGTTCTCCGGGGACTGGAAGCGCTGTCGCGGCGCGAGGCCGCCCTGACCCGCAACGCGCCCGGTTTCGCGCGCACGCCCTATTTCTGCTCGGGCTGCCCGCACAACACCTCGACCAAGGTGCCGGAAGGCTCCAAGGCGATGGCCGGCATCGGCTGTCACTACATGTCGCTGTGGATGGACCGCGACACCGTCGGTTTCACCCAGATGGGCGGCGAGGGCGCGCAGTGGATCGGCATGTCGCCCTTCAGCGACACCAAGCACATCTTCCAGAATCTCGGCGACGGCACCTATTTCCACTCCGGCTACCTGGCGCTGCGCCACGCGCTGGCGACCAACACCACCATCACCTACAAGATCCTGTTCAACGACGCCGTGGCGATGACCGGCGGCCAGCGGCACGACGGCGACCTGACGCCGTGGAAGATCAGCAAGCAGGTCCACGCCGAGGGCGTCGGCAAGATCGCCGTCGTCACCGACGATCCCGACAAGTACCCGACCGGCCTCGACTGGGCGCCGATCGCGACGTTCCACCACCGACGCGACCTCGACGCGGTCCAGAAAGACCTGCGCGAATGGCAGGGCGTTTCGGTGCTGATCTACGACCAGACTTGCGCGGCCGAAAAGCGCCGCCGCCGCAAGCGCGGCGAGTTTCCCGATCCGGCCAAACGCGTCTTCGTCAACCAGGCCGTCTGCGAAGGTTGCGGCGACTGCTCGGTGCAGTCCAATTGCCTGTCGGTCACGCCGGTCGAAACCGAGTTCGGTCGCAAGCGCGCCATCGATCAGTCCGCCTGCAACAAGGACTTTTCCTGCCTCACCGGCTTCTGCCCGAGCTTCGTGACCATCGAGGGCGGACGCCTGCGCAAGGGCATCGCCGACACCGCGCGTCCGGTGGGCGACAACTGGCCCGTCCTGCCCGAGCCGACGATCCCCTCGGTCGCCGGCAAGCCTTACGGACTGCTGGTAACCGGCATCGGCGGCACCGGCGTGGTGACCATCGGCGCGCTGCTGGGCATGGCGGCCCACATCGAAGGCAAGGGCTGTTCGGTGCTGGACATGGCAGGCCTCGCCCAGAAGGGCGGCGCCGTCATCAGCCACGTCCGCGTCGCGGCGCGGCCCGAGGACATCAACGCCGTGCGTCTGGGCGCCGGCGCGGCCGATCTGCTGCTGGGCTGCGACATCGTGGTCGCGGCCGGCACCGACGCGCTCGCGCATGTCGGCACCGGCGTCACGCACGCCGTGATCAACGCCCACGAGACCATCACCGGCGACTTCACGCGCGATCGCGACCTGAAGTTCCCGAGCCAGGTCCTGCGGCTTTCCATCGAGGCGGCGGCCGGCGCCGATGCCTGCTCCTTCGTCGATGCCCAGGCGCTGGCGACCGCGCTGATGGGCGACGCCATCGCCAGCAACCTCTTCATGCTGGGCTTCGCCTGGCAAAAGGGCCTCGTGCCGCTCTCCTCGGAGTCGATCCTGAAGGCGATCGAGCTCAACGGCGCCTCGGTCGAGATGAATCGCAAGGCCTTCGTCTGGGGTCGCCGCGCCGCGGCAGACCTGGCGGCAGTCCAGAAGGTCGCGGCGCCACCGGCCAGGGTCGTGCCCTTCGCGAAAATCTCGCGCACCCTCGAGGAGGTCCTCGCCGCCCGCGTCGCGCATCTGACGGGATACCAGGACGCGGCCCTGGCGGAGCGCTACCGCGCGCTGGTCGACAAGGTCGCCGCCGCGGAAACCGCCAAGGCACCGGGCACGACCGGGCTGGCGCTCGCGGTGGCCCACAACCACGCCAAGCTGCTGGCCTACAAGGACGAATACGAGGTCGCCCGCCTGCACGCCGATCCCGCGTTTCTCGCCCAAATCAACGCCCAGTTCGAGGGCGACTACAAGATCAGGTTCCATCTCGCGCCGCCGCTGCTGGCCGACCGCGACCCGGCGACCGGCCATCTCCTGAAACGGGAGTTCGGGCCCGCCATGATGATGGCGTTCGGCGTTTTGCGACGCTTCAAGTTCCTGCGCGGCAGCCGGTTCGATCCGTTCGGCTGGACCGCCGAACGCCGCACCGAGCGCCAGCTCGTGCGCGACTACGAGGCGTTGATCGAGGAAATCCTCGGCAAGCTGACGCCGGCCAACCACGCGACCGCGCTGCGCCTCGCCAAACTGCCCGAGGAGATTCGCGGTTACGGCCACGTCAAGGACGCCGCCGTGGCGAAAGTCCGGAAATCGTGGGACAGCCTGCTGGCGGCGTTCCGCGATCCCGCGCCGATGAAACGCGCCGCCGAGTAGCGCGCCGATGGCTCTGGTCGCCGGCGTCGACGGGTGTCGCGGCGGCTGGATCGCGGCGCTGCGCGACGGCGGGGCGAGCGACTGGACATGGGAATTCGTGCCCGCGATCGCGGACCTGTTCGATCGCCGGCCGGCGCCGCGGATCGTCGCCATCGACATGCCGATCGGTTTCGCCGACGTCGCGGAGCCCGGCGGCCGCGCCTGCGAGCGCGAGGCGCGCGCCATCCTCGGCCGGCCGCGGTCGAGCAGCGTGTTCGCGACGCCCGCGCGCGCGACCCTCGCCGCCACCGACTATCGGGACGCGCTGCGAATCAACCGGACCACCGGCCCCGCCGCGCCGGGATTGAGCCTGCAAGCCTGGCATCTGGTCCCAAAGCTGCGCGAGCTCGATGGTCTCCTGCGCGGCCATCCGACCCGACGCCGGCGCGTGTTCGAGGCCCATCCCGAGCTTGCTTTCGCGCGTCTGAACGATGGCGTCGGCGTGGCTCTCCCGAAGCGACGTATCGCCGGTCGTGTCGCGAGACTGGAATTGCTGGCGCGCGCGGGCTTCGGGGACGTCCCGAAACGATGGGAGGAGACGCGCCGCGATCGCGGCTGGCGCGCGACCATCGTCGCCGCCGACGACGCCATCGACGCGCTCGTCCTGACGATCACCGCCACGCGCATCGCGGCCGGCGAGGCCATCGCCCTGCCCCCGACGCCGCCGCGCGATCGCCACGGCCTGCCGATGGCGATCCGCTACTGAGCGCGGACGTAGGCGATCAGATTCAAGGCGGCGAAAATCCAGGCGGCGAGCCAAGCCCATGCCATCGTCATCGGCAGGCTGGCGGCGAAGGCATGTCCCTTGCCCGACGGCTCGCCTTGCGCGGGCGTGTTGCGCGGAAGGGCTGCCGGCTTCAAGCGGTCCGGCAGGCGCCGGTAAGCCGCCTCGAGCGTGGCGATATCGGCCAGCGCCGCGGCGATTCCCTGGCGTGCCAGCACGCTCGACCACAGACCAAGCGTCGGCAAGGCCGCCAGCATCGCGACTTTCAGCGATCGCAACCACGGATCGCCGCCCGTCGCCGGCAACAGCAGGACGAATCCCACCAGCAGCGCCGCCTGCAACGCACAGAAGGCGAGCACGCGCTGGCCGATCTGGCGATCCTCGTGATCGATCCGGTCGCGATAGGAGGCCAGCAGCGTGGCGCCCTCGGCCAGCGGAATGGTGTCGTCGGTACTCACCGGCTCAACCCTCGCGCAGCTTGCGGGCGGCGATCGCCGCGGGCCGCGCCCAGCAGCGCTCCATCCACGCCACGACGTTGGGAAAGTTCCCTATATCGGGGAACCGCGGCAACCACAGGCAGACCACCGCGACGTTCAGGTCCGCGACGGTGAAGCGGTCCGCCGCCAACCACTGCCGTCCCGCGAGCGCGGCCTCGAGCACGGCGGCGGCGATCTCGATCCTGGCCCTACCGGCCTCCGCGACAGCGGCGTCGCGCTTTTCGGGCGGATACACGATCGCGTTGAACGCCCAGTCGCGCAGCGCCATCTCGATCTCGGTGGCGGCCCACAGCGTCCATTGCGCGATGCGGCCGGTCTCGGCCGCGTTCGCGCCCTTCAGCGAACCGCCGGCCTTTTCGGCGAGATAGAGGTTGATCGCCAGCGACTCGAACAGCACCGTGTCGCCATCGACCAGCGCCGGCAGCTTGTTGTTCGGATTCACGCGGCGCAGTTGCGGATCGACGACCTTGCCGTCGACGAACCCGATCTTCACGTTCTCGTAGGGCAGCCCGAGTTCCCCGAGCATCCACATATTGCGGAACGCGCGGGACTGCGGAACGCCATACAGCTTGATCATTTCTTCCCCCGAATCGTCGCAAGGACACTAGTCGCCCGATTCGTTCAGATTGAAGGGTAGAGGTGCTTGAGCTTGATGCAGGCGTTTTGGGTCGTGAATTGCCAGTTCGCCTTGGCGTGGTTGGTATTGCGCTCGTGCTCCCATGCGGCGACTTCCTCGATCAGGGTCTGTTTGTCGGGGATCCTGCGGTCGAGGCACTGGGACGACAGCACGCCGAGCTCGGACTCC
>CAMDVZ010000093.1 GCA_945878895.1 Caenispirillum bisanense
CAACTCGATCTCGCCGGATCGTCCCGGCGGCAACAACTCGCCGGTCTCGGTGTCGCGCGCGCGCGCGTGCGCCAGCGGCGAAACCGGCATCCCGCCGCCGACGCGACGCACGTCGATCGGCTGTTCCGGCCGCCAGCGCGAGAACAGCGCCTGCACCTCGCTCATGCCGTAGAGGCCGATCAGCTTCAGGCCCCGCGCGTCGGCCCGGTCGATGACGTCGGCCAGCGCGTTGTTGAACACCGCGTAGCTGCTGAACTTGACCGACGGGAACGCCAGCTCGCCCTTCGGCGCCGCCGCCAGCAGGCGGTCCACGATGTCGTCGCTGCCGAACAGCGCGGTCGGCTTGTGCGTGGCGATGGCGCGCACGGCTTCGTCGGGCTCGAAGGTCTCGAACAGCACCAGCGGCTTGCCCGCCGCCAGCGTCGAGACGGCGACGTTGAAGCCGTAGACGCCGCAGAACGGCAGCCAGCCCATGCCGATCATGTCGGGCGTGGCGTACCCGAACGCACGCGCCACGCGCAGCGAATGGGCGAGGATCGCGCCCTGGCGATGGAGTACGAATTTCGGCGCCCTGGTGGTGCCCGACGTCGTGAAGATGTTGCAACCGCTGTCGGCGCCGCCCTGGACGCGATCGAAGGGAGCGACGCCGACGACATCGTCGTACGACACGCGGCGCAGGCGCTCGATGGCGGGCGGCAGCGTCGTCGGCGTCGCGGCACCCGGCGTGTCGACGGCGATGACCGCCTTGAGCCGGTCCAGCGCCGCCGGATCGATGCCGGCCAGGATCTCGAGAAAGTCGATGCGCCGGAAACCGGGCGCGCAGGCCAGCACGACCGCGCCCGAGCGCGACACGATGTCGGCGACCTCGACGGACCGGAAGCGCGTGTTGACCGCCACCGCGATGGCACCGAGGCGGCAGCAGGCCAGATAGAGGACGATGTAGGCCGGCAGGTTGGGCAGCCACAACGCCACCCGGTCGCCGTTGCGCACCCCGAGATCGTGCAGGCCGCGCGCGGCCCGGCGCGCCCGGTCCTCCAGCGTCGCCCAGTCGATCCGCTCGTCGCCGGCGATCAGGGCGGTGGCGGCCGGCGTGCGGCCGGCGTGATGGGCCAGCAAGCTGGTGATGTTGCCCGGCGGGGCCGGTTTCGCGGCGGCGGAACTGGTCATGAACAGCCGTTTACGACAGGAAACGCGGGCGCGTCCACAGCCACCGGCGGGTGGCGTTTTCCGGGCCCGGTTGGCGGTTGACAGTCCGGGGAGCCGTGCCTATGTTCCGCGTCGCTTCGCCATTTCCCCCGGTCCGCCGGGGGTTTCTGTTTTATGGAATTCGGACGATGAAAATCCGCGCCTCGCTGAAGACCCTCAAGACCCGCCACAAGGCGTGCCGCATCGTGCGCCGCAAGGGCCGGGTATACGTGATCAACAAGACCAACCCGCGCTTCAAGGCGCGCGCCGGCTGAAGCCGGCCGTCCGGCCAGCGAGCCGGACGTCTCGCGGGACTGGCATTCGGGCGACGGCGGCTTCGGCTTCCGTCGCCTTTTTGCGTCCGGGCTCCGCGGTTTCGCCGATTTGTGCCCGGCGGTCGCGTGAGTTTGCCCGCCGCTAGCCGTTGCCCGTGGCTTCCGTCGCCATTTCCTTTCGCGTATGTCCCTGGGGTCCTCTCCGCCGGGAGCCCCGCCATGCAGATGCCGCCCCTCGATCCGGGCATCCTTGCCCGCCGCGCCGCCATCGTGGCCGCGCTTCGCGCCATCGTGCCGGGCGAGGGCGTGATCGACGACGTCGAGGGCATGCGCCCATACGAGTGCGACGCGCTCAGCGCCTATCGCCAGCTGCCGCTGGTCGTCGTGCTGCCCGAGCGGATCGACCAGGTCGCCCGCATCCTGCGTTATTGCCAGGACGAGGGTGTGAAGATCGTGCCGCGCGGCGCCGGAACCTCGCTGTCGGGCGGTTCGATGCCGGTCGGCGATGCCATCCTGCTCGGCATGGCCAAGTTCAACCGGGTGCTGGAGATCGACTTCGCCAACCGTTGCGCGCGCGTGCAGCCCGGCGTCACCAATCTCGGCATCACGCGTGCCGTCGAGCACGCCGGCTTTTACTACGCGCCCGACCCCAGCTCGCAGATCGCCTGTTCGATCGGCGGTAACGTCGCGGAGAATTCGGGCGGCGTGCACAGCCTCAAATACGGCCTCACCACCAACAATCTGCTCGGCATCGAACTGGTCCTGATGAACGGCGAGATCGTGCGGCTGGGCGGCAAGCACCTGGACACCGACGGCTACGATCTGCTGGGCGTCATGACCGGCAGCGAAGGCCTGCTCGGCGTGATCACCGAGGTAACCGTCCGCATCCTGCCCAAGCCCAGCACCGCGCGCGCCGTCCTGCTCGGCTTTCCGACCGAGTCGGGTGGCGCGGATTGCGTCGCGGCCATCATCGCCGCGGGCATCATTCCCGCCGGCATGGAGATGATGGACAAGGACGCCGTCCATTGCGCCGAGGCCTACGTGCACGCCGGCTACCCGCTCGACGTCGAGGCGCTGCTGATCGTCGAACTCGACGGCCCGCCGGTCGAGGTCGATCACCTGATCGAGCGCGTCGCCGGTTTGGCCCGCGAACGCGGCGCCACGACGGTCCGCGTCAGCGCAAGCGAGGACGAGCGCATGCGCCTGTGGGCGGGCCGCAAGTCCGCGTTCCCGGCCGTCGGCCAGATCTCGCCCGACTACATGTGCCTCGATGGCTCGGTGCCGCGCTCGCGTCTGGTCGAAGTGCTCTCGCGCATGCGCGAGATGTCGAAGCAGCACGGGTTGCGGGTCGTCAACGTGTTCCATGCCGGCGACGGCAACCTGCATCCGCTGATCCTGTTCGACGCCAACGACCCCGACCAGTTGCGCCGCTGCGAGGAATTCGGCGCCGACATTCTCAGGCTCTGCGTGGAAGTCGGCGGCGCCCTGACCGGCGAACACGGCGTCGGCATCGAGAAACGCGACCTGATGGGCGTGCAGTTCACCGACATCGATCTCGACCAGCAGATGCGTCTCAAATGCGCCTTCGATCCCGACCACCTGCTGAACCCCGGCAAGGTGTTCCCCAAACTCCGCCGCTGCGCCGAACTCGGCCAGCTCGTCGTCCGCCAGGGCGCCATCCCGTTCCCCGACATTCCGAGGTTCTGATGGCGGGTATCGCAAGCGGCGCGCGACGCCCTCTTTCCTTCTCCCCTCGAATGAGGGGAGAAGGTGCCCGAAGGGCGGATGAGGGGCTTCCCGGTCTCCCGGCGAGTGATGCCTTTGGTGCCACGTCGCAAAGCCCCTCACGCCAGCCCTCTCCCCGCCGTCGCGGGGAGAGGGGGCATGACGAGCGCGCGCCATGACCACCAGCCTCAAGCCCCGCGACCGGGACGAGCTGCGCGACACCGTCGCGTGGGTGTTGAACGACGGCAAGACGCTGGCAGGGCGTCATCCCGTTCCCCGACATTCCGAGGTTCTGATGGCGGGTATCGAAAGCGGCGCGCGACGCCCTCTTTCCTTCTCCCCTCGGATGAGGGGAGAAGGTGCCCGAAGGGCGGATGAGGGGCTTCCCGGTCTCCCGGCGAGTGATGCCTTTGGTGCCACGTCGCAAAGGCCCTTGCCCTGGCCCTCTCCCCGCCGTCGCGGGGCGAGGGGGCATGACGAGCGCGCGCCATGACCACCACCCTCAAACCGCGCGACCGGGACGAGCTGCGCGACACGGTCGCGTGGGCGTTGAACGACGGCAAGACGCTGGAGATCGTGGGCGCGGCGAGCAAGCGGGCGCTGGGGCGGCCGGTGGTGGCCGATCATGGGCTCGATCTGTCGGGCATCGCGGGCGTGGTCGAGTACCAGCCCGAAGAGCTCGTGATCACCGTGCGGGCGGGCACGCCGATGCGCGAGGTCGAGGCGTTGCTGGCGCAGCGCAACCAGATGCTGGCGTTCGAGCCGCCCGATCTCGGGCCGCTGCTGGGCGGTGTGGCCGAAGCCAGCACGCTGGCGGGCGCGGTGCTGTGCAATCTCGCCGGCCCGCGGCGCCTCAGCGCCGGTGCGGCGCGCGACCATCTGCTCGGCTTCAGCGCCGTCAACGGTCGCGGCGAGATTTTCAAATCAGGCGGCAAGGTGATGAAGAACGTCACCGGCTACGACCTCTCCAAGCTGATGGCGGGCTCGTTCGGCACCCTGGCGGCGCTCGACGAGATCAACGTCAAGGTGCTGCCCGCGCCCGACAAGACCCGCACGTTGCTGCTGTTCGGCCTCGCCGACGCCGATGCCATCGCCGCGATGGCGCTGGCGATGGGCAGCCCGCACGAGGTCTCCGGTGCCGCCCATCTGCCGGCCGACGCCGCGCGCCGCTCCGCCGTGGGCTACGTGGCGAAAGCCGGTGGCTCGGCGACGGCGCTGCGTCTCGAAGGCGTCGGTCCGTCGGTCGAGGCCCGACTAACGGGCTTGCGCGACTTGCTGACGCCGGTTGTCGCGGCCAAAGGCGGCGCGGTCGAGGAACTGCACACCATGAACAGCCGCGCCCTGTGGCGCGAGCTGCGCGACGTGACGCTGCTCGGTGCGGCCAGCGACGCACTGGTCTGGCGTCTGTCCTGTCCGCCGAGCGAGGGCGCTGCGGTCGTCGCCCGCATCCGCGCCGTCCGGCCCGACGTTGGCGCGATCTACGACTGGGCCGGCGGCCAGATCTGGCTGTCGCTGCCGCCCACCGCCGACGCCGACCACGCGCTGGTGCGTGCCGCGCTCGCGGCCTGCGGTGGCCACGCGACGCTGATCCGCGCGCCCGGAGCGGTTCGCGCGGCCGTGCCGGTGTTCCAGCCACAGGCGCCGGCGCTGGCGGCGCTGGCGTGGCGCGTGAAGGAGAGTTTCGATCCGAGGGGCGTGTTCAATCCGGGGAGGATGGGATGATCGGCGTGAGCCCGATATTGTCACGTTCGGCGTGACAGTCTAGAGTGGGGCGGATCGATGATCGTGAAGTTTCGCCACAAGGGACTGGAACGGCTCTACCGCGAGGATAGTACCCGAGGTGTCCCGGCTCAACACGCCGGGCGATTGCGTCGGATTCTCGGACTTCTCGACGTGGCGGTCGTTCCGGGCGACGTGGATGGTGCGGGCCTCAAGCTTCACCCGCTGAAGGGCGAGCGACGGGGCGAATGGGCCGTCTGGGTTTCGGGTAATTGGCGCGTGGTGTTTGCGTTCGAGGGACGCCACGCGACAGATGTCGATCTGGTCGACTACCACTGACAGGCGACCGAACGGTCGGGAGGCAAGAAATGGCGATGCTCAATCCCCCCCATCCTGGCGAAATTCTCCGCGAAGAGTTCCTCGTGCCGCTTGGTCTCACCGTTACCGCTACTGCGCAGGCGCTCGGGGTCAGTCGCAAGGTCTTGTCCGATATCGTCAACGAACGCGCTGGGATTTCGTCGGTCATGGCGGTGCGGCTGGGGAAGGCGTTTGGCAATGACCCCGCGCTGTGGGTGCGTTTGCAGGGTGCGTTCGATCTCGCGCAGGCGACCAAGGCAACCCGGACGTCCGGCATCAAGGTTCTCTACAAGCCCGCGAAGATCGCGGCCTAGGAGCGAACGATGGCGCGCCGCCGAACCGCACTCGTCCACCCCGGCCGCATTCTGCGGCAGGAATTCATGGAGCCTGCCGGCATCATGCAATACCGGCTCGCCAAGGCGACGGGCCTCTCGCAGGTCCAGATCGGCAACATCGTGCGCGGACGTCGCGGCATCAGCGCGGAGACGGCGTTGCGTCTGGAGCGGGCGCTCGGCATGAGCGCGCAAACCTGGTTGAACTTGCAGACCCTGTACGACCTCGAACGCACCATTGCCGAGGAGGGCGCGGAGATCGACCGCACGACGATGCGCCTCGATCTCCGGGACGCGGCGTGAGCGAGCCGGCGATGGGCTCGTGCTCTCCTCGGTGGGCCGGCGCTTCCGATTGGTCCGTTCGTCCGCCTCGCCGCTGAGAGAAACATGCAAACCACCTTCACCCTCGCCCAGCTGGCCGACCCCGACACCGCGCGGTCGGAAAAGATCCTGCGCAAGTGCGTGCATTGCGGCTTCTGCACAGCGACGTGTCCGACCTTCGTGACCCTGGGCGACGAGCGCGATTCCCCGCGCGGACGCATCTACATGATCCAGGCGATGTTGCAGGGCGGCGAGGCGCCGACCGCGACCACGGTGCGCCACGTCGACCGCTGCCTGTCGTGCCTGTCCTGCATGACGACCTGCCCGTCCGGCGTGAACTACATGCACCTCGTCGATCATGCCCGGACGCACATCGAGAAGGTCTACGCGCGGCCGCTCGGTGATCGCCTGATGCGGCGGATGCTCGGCGTGCTGATGCCCAATCCCGGCCTGTTTCGCTGGGCCATGATGCTGGGCCGGCTCGCCAAACCGCTGGCGAAACTGCTGCCGTCGACCAGTCGCGACGCTGGCGGTGCCACGTTCCTGCGCCGCGCGCACGCCATGCTGGAGGCGGTGCCCGACCGGCTCGCGCCGCCCTCGCCGGTCGACCGGCCGCGCACCTTCGAGGCCACGACGCCGCGCCGCAAGCGCGTGGCGCTGATGAATGGCTGCGGCCAGCAGGTGCTCGCACCGGAGGTCAACGAGGCCACGATCCGCCTGCTGACCCGGCATGGCGTCGAGGTGGTGATCGCCGAGGGTGCGGGCTGCTGCGGTTCCGCGGTGCTGCATATCGGCGACACCGGCAAGGCGCTCGATCTCGCGCGCGCCAACGTCGCGGCATGGCTGCGCGAGGCCGACGGCAAGGGGCTAGACGCCATCGTCGTCAACGCCTCCGGCTGCGGCACCACGCTGAAGGACTATGGCCACATGCTGGCCGACGATCCGGAATGGGCGGAGCGCGCCTCGCGCGTCGCCGCGCTCGCCAAGGACGTCAGCGAAGTGCTGCGCGATCTCGACATCGTTCCGGTGGGCCAGCCCCTGCGTGCCGATGGCGCCACGCCCGTGCTCGCCTACCACGCCGCCTGCTCGATGCAGCACGGCCAGAAACTGGTCGATCCGCCCAGGGCGTTGCTCCGCGGCGGTGGTTTCACCGTGCGCGACGTCCCTGAAGGCCATCTCTGCTGCGGCTGGGCCGGCACCTACCAGGTGCTGCAACCCGAGCTGTCGCGCCGCCTGCGCGACCGCAAGGTCGCCAACATCGAGAGGCTGAAGCCGGACCTGATCGCGGCCGGCAATTTCGGCTGCATCGGCAACATCGCCGCGGCCACCGGCGTGCCGATGGCGCACACCGTCGAGCTGCTCGACTGGGTCACCGGCGGCCCGCTGCCGGCGGCGCTGGAGGGACGCGGGTTCGACCTCGTGCCACTGGCCGCGAGGGCCGTGGCGGCGGAGTAGCGGGGGGCGGCGTCAGTTCACCGGCAGGCGTCCGCCGAAACTCATGCGATTGCCAATGGCGTCGTAGGTTGCCGCCTTGCCGTCGGACAGCGTCGTTTTCTGCCCCGCCATCTCGCTCGCCTTGGCTTCCCGGATGCGGAGGTTCCGCCGGTCGTAGGCCTCCGACTCGCTCCAGACCCGGAACTTGCCGATCTTGTAGGAGAACGACGCTTCGAGACCGAACGACGCGGGCAGGTCGAACGTCAGCACCTGGATGCCGGCGCCGGGGGCTTGCAGGGCGGTCTTGCCGTCGGCGAGCTTCTTGTTGAGCATTTCGTAGCGGGCCAGCGGCATGATGCTGTCCTGCTTCTTGCCCCAGTCGAGCAGCGACGCGTAGAAATCGTAGTGCTTGAACGCCGACGCGAAAGCACTCCATTTCACGGCCAGCGCGACATCGACGCCCCAGTCGGTCGTGGCCATGCCGTCGAGTTCCTTCGTCGGGTCGCTGCAGTTGGTGATCACCACGGCCGTCAGCCCGACCGAGGCGCCGAGGCCGAACCCGAGGCGCCAGCTGTCGGCCCCGCCCCAGAAACGGCGCTCCGGATTGCCCATGTTGAAGAAGTAGCCCTCGAAGGCTTCGGTGCCGGGCCCGAGCGAGCCGCCAGCCTTGATGCAGACGCCGACCCAGGTCTTGAAATGGCTGCTGGTTTGGCCGGGTGGATTGGGCATGGTCTACTCCCGTCGGGATGGTGGCAGGGGCGGAGCGTCGTCGAAGGGCGCGTCAGGATTGAGCGTTTACACACTATATTATAACATATCAAATGCCGTAACACACGATGTCGTGAGGCCTCCCGCGTTGTCGAGTCCATGCCGGCGACCATGACCGGTATTCGCGCCGGGGCGAGCCTCGCGGCCAGGCGACGGGACGACGTCGACCACGGCGACCGCGGATCGGACCTTGGCCCGTCGCCGTTGTGTCGCCGCGCGCGCGGTGGGGGTAGGATCGGCGCCTGGCGTCTGGCGGGAGAGCGCGATGGCACGGGCGATCTTGCGATGGAGCGCCGCGATGCTCGCCGGACTGGCGATGCTGGCGGCAACGGGGATGGCGATGGCGGATCAGAAAGACCCCGGCCTCGACCGGCTGTTCGCGCGGCTGCGCACGGTCGAGGATCCGGTCGCGGCGCGGGCGCTGGTCCAGGCGATCTGGGAGACGTGGCTGGCGCCGGCCGACGACGATGCCGGCGTGCTGATGCGGCGGGGCTTGCAGCAGATGGGGACCGGCGAGATCGACGCCGCCATCGAGACCTACAGCCAGCTGATCGAGCTGCGGCCCGAGTTCGCCGAGGCGTGGAACAAGCGCGCCACGCTGTACTGGATGGCCGGCGACCATGTCCGCTCGGTTGCCGACATCCGCCGCACGGTGGCGCTGGAGCCGCGCCATTTCGGCGCCTGGTCCGGGCTCGGCATGATCCTCGCCGAACGCGACGATCTGGCCGGCGCCGTCGTGGCCTACGAGGAAGTGCTGAAGCACCGTCCCGGTGCCGAGGGCGTGAAGGGCGAGCTGGCGCGACTGCGGTCGAAGCTGAAGGCACGCGAGACCTGAGCCGACGCGACTGGACTTGGCCCTGGCGCACCGTCATTCTGGCGGCAATGAAATCGGGGGAGTCCGGCGATGGCGACGCTCTATGGCGGCGGCAAACTGTTCGACGGCGAGAAGTCGCTCGATGGCCATGCGTTGCTCGAAGAGGGCGGACGCATCGTGCGCGTCGCGCCGGCCGGCGAGTTCGCCGGGTTCGCTGGCCAGCGTGTCGACACCTCGGGCGGCACCTTGCTGCCGGGCCTGATCGACTGCCACGTCCATTCGCTGCTGGGCGCCGAGGGCAATCCCGGCGTGGTCCAGATGGGGCTTTCCCCGGCCCAGCTGACGGTGCGGGGCATGGAGTACATGCGCGCCACCCTCGAGGGCGGCGTCACCGCCGTCCGCGACTGCGGCGGCAAGGACTAGATCGAATTCGCCTTGCGCGACGCCTACAACGCGGGGCGTTTTCTCGGGCCGACGATGCGCTGTGCGGGCCGGATGATCTGCATGACCGGCGGCCACGGCAACCGCACCGGTCGTATCGCCGACGGCGTCGACGAGGTGGTCAAGGCGGTGCGCGAGCAGATCCACGCCGGCTCCGACCTGATCAAGATCATGGCCTCGGGCGGCGTGATGACGCCCGGCGTCAATCCCGAGGACGCCCATTACAGCGCCGCCGAGCTCGCGACCGGTTTCGCCGAGGGCCACCGCTTCGGCCGCTGCTGCGCCAGCCACGCGCAGGGTGCCGAGAGCATCCTCAACGCGGTGCGTGGCGGCGTCGATTCGATCGAGCACGGCATCTTCATGACCGATGAGTGCGTGCACGAGATGGTCGAGCGCGGCACGTGGCTGGTGCCGACCCTGGCGGCGCTGGTCAACATCCTCGATGGCGCGAAAAAGCCGGGCGCGGGCATTCCCGCCTACGTCACCGAGAAGGCCGAGCGGATCGCCGGCCGGCATGTCAATTCGGTGAAGATCTTCTATGCTGCGGGCGGGCGCATCGCGATGGGCACCGACGCCGGCACGCCCTTCAACCGGCACGGCGACAACGCCCGCGAGCTGGAGTTCATGGCCGACATCGGCGTCGGCGCTCGCGACGCGATCTTCTTCGCCACCGCCAGCGCCGCCGATCTGATGCGCCTGACCGACCATGGCCGCTTGCGGGAAGGCCACCAGGCCGACCTGCTGCTGGTCGACGGCGATCCGCTCGCCGACGTCAAACGCGTGTCGCGCAAGGAAAACCATCGCCTCGTGGTCAAGCGCGGCCAGGTGGCGCATGACAATCGAGCGGCGGTTTCGTCGCTTCGCATCGCGGCGCAATAGACCGGCAACGGCGGACAAGGGAATATCGCGATGGAAGCGTTTCTGATTCTCCTTGGCCTTGCCGTGCTCGGCTTCGTCTTCATCATGCCGATCGTCGCGGTCGTCAGCGCGAGCGGCGCCAGGCGCGAGGTGCAGGCGCTGCGCGGCGAGTTGATGGCGCTGCGCCAGCAGTTGGCCTCGGGCGTCGTCGTAGCGGAGGCCCCGCCGATCTCCGCGCCGGATGCCGCTGCCGCGCCGCTGGCGCAGGCACACACCGCGACGTCTCCCGCGACATTCGCCCCGGCACCGATCGCTGCCACGCCGGTCGCATCGGGTTGGGGCGCGCCGCCACCGCCACCGGTACCGCCGTCGCAACCGGTGGCTCCGACGCCGGTCGACGCCCTCGCGGCCGACGGCCCGGCCGCGCCTCCGCCCGTCGATCCACCGTCCTTGCCGCCACCGATGTCGACGCCCAAGCCGGCCAAACCCGGCCTCGAGCAGCTGTTGGGCGCTCGCGCGCTGATCTGGGTCGGCGCGGCGGCACTCTCGCTGTCGGGCCTGTTCCTGGCGGCGGTCGCCGCCGAGATGGGGCTCTTCCCGCCCGCCGTTCGATGCGTGATGGCGGTTCTGTTCGGCGCCGGTCTGATCGCGGCCGGAAACCGGATGCGCTCGCGCGATGAGCGGATGGCGCAGTTGCTGGTCGGCGCCGGCATCGTCGCACAGTTCGGCGCCCTGTTTGCCGCCGTCGCGCTCTACGACCTGATGCCGCGCTGGTTCGGCGGCGCGCTGGCCTTCGTGCTGACGTCGATGTCGATCGGTCTGGCGCTGCGCTTCGGCTCGATCGTCGCGGGCCTCGGGTTCCTCGGCGGCGTGGCGGCGCCTGCGTTCCTGGGCGGGGACGCGCCCAACGCGGTGACGCTGTTCGGCTATCTGTTCGCCCTGTCGGCCGGCACGCTCGCCGTGATCCGCCATCGCGGCTGGTGGTGGCTGGGCTGGGGGGTGCTGGTCGGCACGCTCGTATGGAGCGGCCTGTGGGCTGCCGGCGTCGCGATGGACGAGAATGGCTTCCGCGCCGGGGCGCGCTGGGCCGGCGTCTTCCAGGTCGCGGTCATGGCGCTGTTCGCGTGGGCGACCTGGCAACGCACGCGCGAGGACGGACCAGCGGGCGATCGCGTCGCGCTGCTGATGTGGGCCGCCGCTCTGGTGACGGGCGGTCTGCTGGTGATCCTGATGGCGCCGTCGCCGTCCAGCCGCTTCGCGTGGCTGGCTCTCGCGGTCCATGGCGGCCTGCTGTTCGTGCTGGCGCGTTTCGCGCCGCGCCACCAGTGGCTGGCCGCCTTGGCGCCGGCGCTCTCGCTGATTGCTTTCTTCGCCTGGCGTGGGCCGCCGCACGCGTGGGGTCGACCGTTCGACGGGGCGGACGACTTCGCGATGACCATCGTCGCGATGGGCGGCCTCTACGCCGCAAGTGCCTTCGCGTTGCTGTGGAACGCCGGACGGCCGGGGTTCTGGGCCGGCCTGTCGGCCGGCGCGGCATTCCTGCACATGCTGCTCGCCTACGGCGCGCTGCGATCGTCGATGCCGGGATGGCCGTGGGGCCTGACCAGCTTGGTGCTGGCGGTTCCCTACCTCGTCGGCGCCGAGCGGCTGGTGCGCTATCGTCACGCGATGCCCGGCGGCACCGAGGCGCTGGGGTTCGTGGCGGCCGGAGTCACCCTGTTCGTGGCGGCGGCCATTCCGTTCCAGTTGCGCGAGCAGTGGGTCACCATGGCCTACGCGCTGGCGCTGCCGGCCATCGCCTGGATCGCCTGGAAGCTCGACGTGCGCACGCTGCGGCTGCTGTGCTGGCCGCTGGCGACGACCGTGATCGTTCGCCTCGTGGTCAACCCGTGGGTGCTCGACTACGCGCTCGGCGGGCCGCCGATCCTGAACTGGATTCTCTACACCTACGGCCTGTCGGCGCTTTGCTTCTTCGTGGCGAGCTGGTTCCTGAAACTGGCACGCGAGGACGTGCTGACGAGAATAATCGACGCGGCGACCGTCGTGTTCCTGTTCCTGCTGGTGACGCTGGAAATCCGCAGCCTGTTCCGCCCCGAGGAGATGGCGAGCGAGCGCTGGTCCTTCGTCGAGCGCGCGACCTACGTGCTGGCGTGGGGCGCCTTCGCGCTGGCGGCCTTGCGGGTCCACCGGTTCGGCGGCGGCACGATCGCGCGCGTCGCCTGGATGCTGGTCGGCGGGCTCGCGTTGCTGTCGGCGCTGGGTGGGCAGGTGCTGGTGTTCAATCCGATCCTCTGGCGCGAGGGCGTCGGCGATCTGCCGATCCTGAACGGGCTGTTGCCGGGCTACGCGGTACCGGCGGCGATGTGTGCCCTGGCGGCGTGGTTGTTCGGGGGCAGCGGCCATGACCGCGTCCGCCGGCTCGTTTCGCTGTCGGCGCTGGTGCTCGCCTTCGTGTGGGTGACGAGCGAGGTGCGGCATTCGTTCGATCCGGCGTTCAGCACGAGGTGGTCCAGAATCGGCCCGACCGAACTTTACGTCTACTCGGCCGTCTGGGTGCTGTTCGGCGCGGCGCTGCTGGGCTGGGGCTTCTGGCGAGGCCTCAAGGTGGCGCGCCAGGCGGGGCTGGCCGTGGTCGGCATCGCGGTGTGCAAGGTGTTCATCGTGGACACGGCGCATCTGACGGCGGTGTTGCGCGTGCTGTCGTTCATGGGGCTCGGCGTGGCGCTGATGGTGCTCGGGTTCGTGTACCGGCGGTTCGTGTTCAACGAAAGCCGCCCGGCCGCCGCCGAGGACGACAAGTAGATGGTGGACGGGACGGACCGCGGCGTGTTTCCGGAACTCGAACTATCGCTCGATGCGTTGCGCGCGCTCCAGCTGGAGCGGCTGCGACGAACCCTGCGGCACGCCTGGGAGAACCAGGCGCCGTATCGCGTGAAGTGCGACGCCGCTGGCGTCCACCCCGACGACCTGCGGCGTCTCGATGACTTGTCGCGCTTTCCCTTCACGCTGAAGAGCGACCTGCGCGACCACTATCCCTACGGCATGTTCGCGGTACCGCGCGAACGCTGCGTGCGCCTGCACGCCTCGAGCGGCACCACGGGCCGCCCGACGGTCGTTGGCTACACGCAAGCCGACATCGACACCTGGTCGGATCTCGCGGCGCGCTCGATCCATGTCGCCGGGGGTCGTCCGGGCGACGTCGTACATGTCGCCTACGGTTACGGCCTCTTCACCGGCGGACTCG
>CAMDVZ010000094.1 GCA_945878895.1 Caenispirillum bisanense
GATAGCTGGTCTCGCGGTCCGTCGGGCGGAAGTTGCTCATCGCGGGGCGCTCCTTCGCAAAGCCGTCCCACGATTCTATACGGACGCGATTCCCGTGGGAATCCCCGACCATCCCCCACGATGCTTTAAGTCCGACAGGCTGCTAGAGATCGCATTGAACCAAGCCAAGCAATCCAACTTTTTCCGATCTGGAAGACCTTACGACCCTGCAATAGGCAGCTGGTCACAAAACGCCATTGCCCAACACGCGATAGCACCCTTCCACGCGATCATAGCTGAAGACAATGCTGCGGCACATCCCCAGGTGGTCACAGTCGATGAAGTGGATGAACGGCATCCGCTCATGGTCTCGGCGCACACTTGGGATGTGGAGCGCGTCGAAACGGCACTCGCATCGGCATTCTGTCCTCTTCTGAAATCGGCCAAGTCAGTGCTGTTTGTCGACCGCTTCTTCGACATTAGCAACGCCCGATATCAGGAAACATTGAAGGCCTGCCTTGATGTCATCCAAACTGCGGGTGGAGCAGCCGTGCGCTGCGAAATCCATTTCTGTGAACACGACAGTAGACCACCGCCAGAGTTCATCGAGCGCGAGGCGCATAAATGGATTCGCGGTGTGCTGCCGGCCGGCATGTCCTTTGCTCTCTTTGGATGGAATGAACGTGCAGGCGGAGCAGATTTCCATGCCCGGTATCTCTTGACCGATGTCGGTGGAATGAATGTTGAGGCGGGCTTCTCGGCAGAGGGCTCGCATCAGATGGTTCAACTAGGACTTCTTCCGCTTGATTTTGCACAGAACAGGCTGAATGCCCTTGTGCGGAACTCAACCGTTTATGACCTCGTCGAGCCGGTGCTGGAAGTCCGATCTGACGGCAGTGTGCGACGTGTGTAGGCAATGATGGGAAAGTTACAGGATTGCGCGGGCCAACTCGCTCGACACTAAGTCAGCAGCATTCTTGACCGGATCCGCTGCGAGATGGGCGTACCGGGCGGTCGTCTGGACCTAGGTGTGACCGAGGAGCTTGCCGATCATCGGCAACCCCTGGCCGGAGGCAACGGCGGTGGACGCGAAAGTGTGCCGGAGGTTGTGGATGCGGACGTCCTTCAGTCCGGCCCGGGCGCGGACGCGCTGCCAGAAAGGCTGAAGATCGGTCAGCCGGGCGCCGGGGAGGGTGCCGACGATCACCCAGGGGTTCTTATCGACCTTCTTGATGCCCTGCAGGACGTCGATCGCGGGCTGACCGAGATGGACGACTTTGGCGCCGGTCTTGGAGTCCGGCAGGCGCAAGGCCCGGCCGGCCAGATCCACGTGTTCCCACTTTAGCGTCATTATCTCGCCGAGGCGGCAACCGGTCAGGATCAGCAGTCGCGCCGCTCCGATCGCCGACGCAAGCTCGATCGCCTCGTTCTCCATCTCCCGCAGGACATGCCCGACCCGCTTGAGTTCGGCGGGGCTCAGGAACCGCTCCCGCTTCTCCTCGGCATACTTCTTTATGTGCTTACGCGGGTTCGAACCGTCCGGACGCAGCCCCCACATCTCGGCGAGGCTGAACATTTTGGACATCACTTCGAGGCAGCGATTGGCCTCGTAGGGGATGTGGCGCAGGTCGTGGTGCAGCTTGGCGATGTCCGCCCGGGTGACCTCGGTGACCCGATGCCGTCCGAGCGCGGGCAGGATCGTCCGCTCGATGAGGCGGCGATAGCCCTTTGCCGTGGTTTCCTTGACCCTGACCGAGACGTGCTCCTTGTCGAAGCGCTCGGCCAGTTCCTTGACCGTGATCGTCTTCCTTTCGGCATCGCGTTCGGCGGCAGGGTCATCGCCGTTCCTGGCCGCCGCGATGATGCTGATGGCGCGGGTGCGCGCCTGTTCGCAGGTCAGCACAATGCTGGGGCCGAGGCTCATTCGGCGGGAGCGCCGCCCGGCGCGGTACTGGACGATGTAACCCTTGCGACCGCTGGGCAGGACGCGGAGGGCGAAGCCGGGAAGCTCGTCGTCCCAGATGAAATACTCGGCCGCCTGAATCTCGGCGGCGTCGATCACGCGTTTGGTCAGTTTCGGCATGTCCCACGATCCGCTCTTGATGCTCACTCTGCTTCCAGGCACCCGCTGCCCCCGCCCGTGGAAGCACTGTGGAAGCAAGAGGGCGAAAGTCGCGGCGCGTGCCTACGAAAATCAGAGTGTGGGGCGTCCCGCTTTAAGTCAACTAAGTCATTGAAAGTACGAAGAAAAAAGTAAATCTGCGTGTTCCTTCGCAATCGCTTCCCTTCCACTCATAACCTGAAGGTCATCAGTTCAAATCTGGTCCCCGCAACCAATAAAAACGCCCGCCAGGGCTTACCGCGGCGGGCGTTTTGGTGTTGTAGCCAACGCCGACGACGTTTCGATGGCACCGGCGGCCCCTCGGCGAATCGTGCCGACGTCATTCGAACGTCAGGCCCGAGTCCTTCACGACTTTCGACCATAACTGGACACCGCTCGCGAGACGCTCGGCGAACTGCTCGGGCGTATTGGTGGCGACCTCGAGGCCGATCGCCAGGATGCGCGCCTTGACGTCGGGCAGGTTGAGCGCGGCGGTGATCTCCTTGTGCAGCAGCGCGACGATGTTCGCCGGCGTGCCGCCGGGCACCATGAACCCGTTCCAGGTGTCGAGGTCGTAGCCGGCGAAGCCAGCGCCCGCGATCGTCGGAATCGTCGGATGGCTGACCGTCGGTGCTTCGGTGAGGGTGGCCAGTGCCCGGATCTTGCCGTCGTTGATCAACGACGACGCGCCTGCCAGCGTGTCGATGATGACCGGCACTTCGTTGGCGAGGAGCGCCTGGATCGCGGGCGCGCTACCCTTGTAGGGCACCGGTACGACATCGAGTCCGAAGCCAAGCTTCATCCGGATCAGCGTGAGGTGGGCCGAACCGCCAAGCCCGGGACTGACGCCGACCGAAAGGCCGCCGGGCTTCGCCTTCGCGTGCTCGACCAGCTGCCGCAACGACTGGAAGGGGGCGGACGGATTGGCCGCCACGACCATCGGCACGCGCACGGCGTAGGTGATCGGCTGGAGGTCCTTGTGGATGTCGAATCGCACGTTCCTCGGCTGCGTCGCCGCCTGGATGACGAGGCCCGAACTGACCATCACGATCGTGTAGCCGTCGGGCCTGGCGCGTGCACCGGCTTCGGCGGCGATGAGCCCGAGCGCGCCGGGTTTGTTGTCGACGGTGATCGGTTGGCCAAACCGTTCCTGGAGTTTCTGGGCGACGGTGCGGGCGACCGCGTCGGCCGGCCCCCCCGGCGGCAATGGAACGAGGATCGTAATCGGACGCTCCGGCCAGGCCGCTCGCGCCACGGGTGCGGTCGCGACAACCGCGAGCGACGCCACGGCCAACGCCACCGTGAGCCTGCCCAGTCCCGAGGTCAGTCGGCGCCGCGTCGATGTCGGGATGCCGTGCGGTGTCATGAGCGTCTCGATTTCCGTTTGCTGGTTGATGGGACAACCAGGAGGCGGGCGGTTCGACGTCACGCCGAGACGGGTTCGGGCGCGACCAGATCCTGCCAGCGAACGTTCCGCGAGACCTTCGCGTCGATCGCCCTGATTCTCGAAACGTCGGTATGCACGCCGATCGGATCGCCGCCTGCCGCGACCATGCGCGCGGAGTCCATCAGCTGCTTGCGGGCGCGCGCGATTGCCTGGTCGGCGGGTACGAGGTGTTCCTTGCCGCGGTCGACGATCGGTCCCTGGCTCAGCGCCATCGCGAGATCCTCCATCACGACGCCCTTGATGCCGGTCCAGTTCTCGCGCATCTGCTCGCGCTTCTGGCCGAAGCGGTTCTCCCAGGTGCCGAGATAACCGTGGGTCCGTTCGTCGAACAGTTCCGGGTTGTGGCGCCCGCTCATCTCGTTGAGCTTCCACTTGTCGATGGGGCCACCATCGAGGCGGAACGTGGCCGCGAAGGTCGCGGTCCTGGTGTCGTTCACCGGAACCTCGAAGATCACGAACTGCATCGCCGGCGACGGGATGATCCGTGTCGTCGGCATGACGATGGGGACCACCCGCACGTTGCGGCGGCCGGCCGCTTCGTTCGACGCCAGTTGCCGGATGGCGGCGTAGTGGAACCCGAATTCGGTGTCCTCGAGGTCAAGCGCGGGCGCCAGGTCGCCGGTCGCCAGCGCCGCGGGATTGTCGGGATCGGTGTTGGGGTTGAAACCGCCGCTCATCCAGCCAGGCCTGGCGAAGTTCGAATGCAGGATACCGACATGCGATGAATCGGCACCGCCTTCGAGCTGCTGCATGTAGTTCACGTCCGCGTCGATGCGGTTGACGCGGACGTTGGCGAGCGGGATGTCCATGAAGCGCCAGCGCGGAAAGGCCGCCACCTTCTCGGGCGGCCCCATGTAGGCCCAGACGAAGCCGCCGGCCTCGCGAACGGGATAGCATTGCGCCTTCAGGCGATGGCGCAACGCGATGTCCGGGCAATTCGGCACGTCCAGGATCGCGCCGTCGACGGCGAACTTCCAGCCGTGGAACAGGCAGCGCAAGCCGTTGTCCTCGACGCGGCCAAGCGCCAGCGACACGCCCCGGTGCGGACATCCCTCCTCGAGAAGGCCCACGTCGCCCTCGGAGTTCGGGAACGCCACCATGCGCTCGCCGAGGATCTCGACCCGGAGCGGACCGCAGTCGGGATGCGGAAGCTGCTCCGACAGGCACACCGGATTCCAGAACCGGCGGAACACGGCGCCCATCGGCGTTCCGGGACCGATCCGGCACAGCAACTCGTTGTCCGCCTTCGACAGCATGGCTTCCCTCCCAGGAGCATTGGCGAAAGCCTACAGGGACGGGAACGAGAAAGTCCGACGCGGGGGCCGGGCGGCGGACGCGCCGCGTCGACGACCCTACGCGCGGCGCGGCGCGATCAGCCCATGTATGCCGACCAGCAGAGCCGGCACCGCACCCATCAGAAACCCGACGCGGTAGCCTCCGGACAACGCCAGCGTCGCGCCGAACATCAGTGGCATGACCAGCGAACCCGCGTCGCCGAACGCCAGCACCGCGCCGGTCGTGCCGCCAACCCGCCCCGGCGGCGACAGACGCGCGACCTCGGCCAACAGCACGCCGTGCCAGCTGACCCCCGTGGCGCTCAGCACCGACGCCGCGACCACCAGCATCCAGACCGGCGATCCCGGCTCGACCGCGGCCACGAGGCCGGTGGCGGCCGCCATGGTGACGCCGAGCGCGGCGAGCAGGACTTGCGGCGCCACGAAGCGCGACGCGAGCCAGCCCCAGCCGATGCGCGCGGGGACGGCGACGGCGACGGCGATCGCGAACACACCACCCGCCGTCGCGAGTTCGTAGCCGAGGCCACGCACCAGATAGAGCGCGAAGAAGCCGGTGAAGAGCGACTGGAGCCCGACGAATGCGAACATGGTGAAGCACAGCCTTCGCAATGCCGGGTTGCCGAGCACCCCGCGCAGATTGTCGCGGATGTCGGCCGGCGACAGTGGATGGCCGGGATTCCGGTCGTCGTCGAACCGGGCGCGCAACGGCTGGAGCGCCAGCGCCGTGGCCCACGAGATCGCCGCGATTCCCAGAACGGCCAGCTTCCAGCCACCCAGCGACACCAGCGCCGGCGCGATCAGGCCCGCCAGCATCAGGCCGGCCGGGACCCCGGTCTGCTTGATCGAGAACATCAGCGGCGCCAGTCGCGGCGGCGAGAAGCGGCCCAGCAGATGCGAACTGGCGGGCGTCGATACCGCCTGACCCAACCCCGCGGCGAGGGCGCCGAGCGCGAACAGCGGCAACCAGCCGGTGGCACCGACCGCGAGGCCAAGTCCCAGCATCAGCATGCCGAACTGCGTCATGCGCAAGGCGCCGAAGCGCAGGATGAAACCACCCACCGCCATGGTGGAGACGAAACCGGCGGCCGAGCCGAGGCTGAGATAGACGCCGACCAGCGCCGGATCGATCGCCAGATCCGCGACGATGACCGATGCCACCAGTGGAATGGTCGAGCGCCCGAGGGTGGCAAGCGACTGCTGCGCCAGCATCGAGGTCAGCGCGAGATAAAGAGGCGAGATGACCTGGCTCCGTTCGGTGGGGAAGGGACTCTGGCGGCGAAGCTCTCGCCTGTCGACGATCGCGCCGACGGGTGCTGCCATGCGCGTCGCCGGCGCTGGAGCCGCGCGCGGCACGAAGCGCCTTGCGCGCGCGGCCCGTGGCGTCGCATCGTGCCGCTGGCGGAGCGGAAGGCAGGGCATGCGCAACATCGCGATCAACACCGACAGGCTGTGGGGCACGATGATGGAGGTCGGCCGCATCGGCGAGACGCCGGGCGGCGGTTCGCACCGGCTGGCGCTGACCGAAGAGGATGGGCAGGCGCGCGACCTGTTTTGCCGCTGGATGCGCGAGGCCGGCTGCGCGGTGAGCATCGACGCCATCGGCAACATCTTTGCCCGCCGCGAGGGCCGCGATCCCTCGCTGCCGCCGGTCATGGTCGGCAGTCATCTCGACACGGTGCCGATGGGCGGCAAGTTCGACGGAATCGCTGGCGTCATGGCCGGCGTCGAGTTGCTGCGCACCCTGAACGACCGCGCCATCGCCACCACCGCGCCGGTGGAGATCGTCGTCTGGACCAACGAGGAGGGCTCGCGCTATTCGCCCTTCACCATGGGATCGCAGGTGTTCGTCGGACAGCAACGGCTGGCGGACATGCTGGCCGGCCGCGACGTGCTCGATCCAACGCACGGCGACACGGTCGGCCAGGCCCTGGCGAAGATCGGCTACGCCGGGACGGTACCGGTCGGCGGCCGGAAGGTTGGCTGCTATTTCGAGCTGCACGTCGAGCAGGGTCCCTCGATGATGGACGCCGATGTCCAGGTCGGCATCGTCGTGGGCTCCTTCGTGGCACGCTATTTCATCGCCACGATCGTGGGCGAGCAGGCGCATGTCGGGCCGACGCCGATGGCGCAACGCAAGGACGCGCTGGTGGCGATGTCGCGCCTGGTGCTGGAGATCGACCGGATCGGCCGGTCGCATGGCCCCGATGGCCGCTCCAACGCGCCACATCTGGAGCTCTATCCCAACGTGCGCGGCGTCATTCCCGCGCGGATCGAGCTGAGCTGCGACGTACGGCATAGCGACCACGCATCGATGCTGCGGATGGAAGGCGAACTGCGCGCCGCGGCGGATGCAATCGCGGCCGCCAGCGGCGTCGACATCTCGCTGCGGCAGTATCACGAGTTCGGCCCCGTCCGCTTCCATCCCGACGTGATCGACCTGTTGCGTCGGACCGCGACCGACCTCGGTTATCGCACCCGCGACATCCTGACCATCGCCGGCCACGACGCCGTGCCGATGCTCGACGTCTGCCCCAGCGGCATGGTGTTCGTGGCCAGCCGTGCCGGCGGCATCAGCCACAACGAAAAGGAATTCACCGACCGCGAGGATCTCGCGGCGGGAACCAACGTGATGCTGCACGCCGTTCTGGCGCGCGCGGGCGTCGCGGACTGAAGGGAAGAACCATGCGCAAGAGTGTTTCGGGTCTGCTGGCCGCGCTGGGTTTCGTCGCCGCGGGGGCCTGCGTGCCGCAGACCGGCGGCGGTGCTCCGGCGCCGAACTATGGCGAGATCGCGCCCTCGACGATGGCGTCGGCGGGCGGGCTCGGCGCCTGCCTGTCGGACGAGGAGGCCGCGGCGATTCGCGGCCGCAGCCTGCAGCAACAGCTGGCGACCGCGACCTTGCTGTGCAAGGGCGCCGCCGGCGAACGAACCCTGGGGGATCGCTACAACCAGTTCATCAACCGCTTCCAGCCCGACTGGCCGACCAACGTCGCCACCGTGCGGTCGGTCGCCGCGGCGCGGCGCATGGATTTCAACGCCCTCGTCACCGACATGGCCAACTAGGCAGCCTCGCGCGCGGCCCAGGACGGCGGCTGGTGCGCGCGCGCGGGTCGGGCACTCGACTGGGCGCTGGGCGCCGGCGCGCCGCCGCTGTCGCGCGTGCCGCCGCTCTACGACAACACGGGCGATCTGCGTTTGCGTCCCTGCGTGCCGCCGAAGGCAACGGGCTGAGGCCGCGATCGCGCCACAGGGGAGGCCACCGGCATGCCCACGACCGAACCCGACACGACCGGCGCCGCCATGCGCGTCGAGCACGATTTGCTGGGCGAGCGGGAGGTGCCGGCCGCGGCCTTGTGGGGCATCCATACCCTGCGGGCGGTCGAGAATTTCCCTATCACTGGCGTGCCGATCGGGCACTTCGCGGAGTTCGTGATCGCGCTGGCGATGGTGAAGAAGGCCTCGGCGCGCGCCAACCGCAAGCTCGGCTTCCTCGCGCGCGACAAGGCCGGGGCGATCGAGGCGGCCTGCGACCGGGTGATCGGCGGCGCCCACCACGACCAGTTCGTGGTCGACGTGATCCAGGGCGGGGCCGGCACCTCGACCAACATGAACGCCAACGAGGTGATCGCCAACGTCGCGCTCACGATTCTCGGCCGTCCGCCGGGCGACTACGCGACGTTGCATCCGAACGACCACGTGAACATGTCGCAATCGACCAACGACGCCTATCCGACCGCGGCGCGGCTGGCGATCGTGCTGGCGGTCAAGCCGCTGGTGGCGGCGATCGGGAATCTCGCCTACGCGCTCAAGGACAAGGCCGTCGAGTTCGATTCCGTCATCAAGATGGGCCGCACCCAGCTGATGGACGCGGTGCCCATGACGCTGGGTCAGGAGTTCGACGCCTTCCACGTCACCATGAAAGAGGACGTCGTTCGTCTGGGCGAGATCAGCGGGTTCTTCCGCGAGGTCAATCTCGGCGCCACCGCGATCGGCACCGGCATCAACACCGATCCGCGCTACGCCTCGCTTGCGGTCGAGGAGCTGGCTCGCATCTCGCGCGAGCCGATGGTGGTGGCCGCGAACCTGATCGAGGCGACCTCCGACATGGGCGCCTTCGTGCTGTTCTCGGGCATGCTGCGGCGCACCGCGGTCAAGCTCTCGAAGATCTGCAACGACCTGCGCCTGCTGGCCTCGGGCCCGCGCGCGGGTTTCGCGGAGATACGCCTGCCGGCGGTCCAGGCCGGCTCCTCGATCATGCCCGGCAAGGTCAATCCCGTGATCCCCGAGGTTTGCAGCCAGGTCGCCTATCTGGTGATCGGCAACGACCTGACCGTCACGATGGCCGCCGAAGCCGGCCAGCTCCAGCTCAACGCTTTCGAGCCCGTCATCGTGCAGGCGATCCTGCAATCGATCCGCGGCCTGACCGCCGCGATCGACACGCTGACCACGCGCTGCATCGCGGGAATCACCGCCGACGCCGATCATTGCCGGAACCTGGCGCTCAACAGCATCGGCATCGTGACCGCGCTCACCCCGGTGCTGGGCTACGAGGCGTGCAGCCGCATCGCCCGCAAGGCACTGGAGACTGGCCGCGGCGTCATCGAGATCGCGCTCGAGGAAAAGCTGCTCGACGAGGCCCAGTTGCGCGATCTGTTGCGGCCCGAGAACATGACGGCACCGCGCCGCGTGCAGCCGGTCGTCGGGCGGTAGCGCGCCGGCCTCACGTCGCGGGGGGCTCGACCGCGCCTTTGCGCTCCACGATCATGCGGTACTGGTCGGGCTGCCGGTGCACCACGAAATTGAACGTCGTGGTCTTGTAGCTGCGGCCCGCGTCGAGATCGCAGCGATGGGCAACGAGCTCGTCGCCGTCGGACGCCGCCCGCGCCACCACCTTGCCGGACGGCGCCACGATCTGGCTGTCGGCGAGGCTCGGCACGCCTTCCTCGGTGCCGCCCTTGGCGACGCCCACGACCCACGTGCCGTTCTGGTAGGCGCCGGCCTGCATGACCAGCTGGTTGTGGAACCAGCTGTGTTCGTCGTGGTCGGGCGCCGGCGGATTGTGCAGCGGCGTGTTGTAGCCCAGCAGCACGATCTCGACGCCTTGCAGGCCCATGACGCGATAGGTCTCGGGCCAGCGGCGGTCGTTGCAGATGCACATGCCGATCAGGCCGCCGAACGCGCGATAGACCGGGAAGCCGAGGTCGCCGACCTCGAAGTAGCGCTTTTCCAGGTGCTGGAACTGGCGCCAGGGCTCGTGCTCGGCGTGACCAGGCAGATGCACCTTGCGGTACTTGCCGACGATCCGCCCGTCGCGCTCGACAAGGATCGAGGTGTTGAAGCGGCGCGTCCCGCCGTCTTGCCGGACCAGCTCCGCGTAGCCGAGGCAGAAGCCGATGCCGAGCGCCTTGGCTTCGGCGAACAGCGGCGCGGTGTCGGGACCGGGCATGTCGGCCTCGAACCACGCATCGACCTCGGCCTGGTCGGGCATCCACCAGCGCGGAAAGAACGTCGTGAGCGTCAGTTCCGGAAACACCACGAGTTCGCAGCCCATGCGCCTGGCTTCGCGCAGATGGGCGATCAGCCGCCCGACGACATCCCGCCGCGAGTGATCGCGCTGGATCGGTCCCATCTGGGCGGCGCCGACGGTGAGGTAACGGGGCATGGGGCACTCCGGTTTGTCGCTGCGATCGCCAGCGTCGCGAACCGTAGATCAACGCAAGCCGGGACGCGACCACCGCTTGACCGTCGAGGCCGCTTGGCTCCAGCCTGTCGCGACCTCGACCGGGAGAATGCCATGACCGACCGTCCGATCTGGATCCGCGACGCCGACTGGGCCGTGACGTGGGACGCCGCGGCGCCGCGGCACGTCTATCGCCGCCACGTCGATCTGCGCCTCGACGCTGGCCGGATCGTCGCCATCGAACCGGCCGGGACGACGCCGTCCATCGCCGGCGAACCCGCGATGGACGGCCGGGGACGTCTCGTCATCCCCGGTCTCGTGAACATCCACAGCCATCCCACGACCGAGCCCGGCTATCGCGGCGTGCGCGAGGATCACGGCGTCCGCGAACAGCAGATGACCGGCCTGATGGAACGTCTGCAGGCGTTCCGTCTCGACGATTCCGGCAAACGCGCCGCGGCGCGCCTGTCCTACGCCGAGATGCTTCGCTGCGGCACGACCACGGCGATGGACCTGACGTCGCCGTTCGAAGGCTGGTTCGACCCCATGGCCGCCAGCGGCATGCGCTGGTACGTGGCGCCGGCCTTCGCCTCGGCGCGCTGGGGCATGAGCGCGCCGCAGACCGTGACCTGGACGTGGGACGAACCCGGCGGGCGGCGCCAGTTCCAGGCCGCCAAGGCGGTGATCGCGGCCGCCGACGCCCATCCCAGCGGTCGCCTGCGCGGCGTGGTGTTTCCGGCCCAGATCGACACCGTCGATGGCGACCTGTTGCGCGAGGCACGCGCCTTCGCGGGCGAAACCGGCCGGCTCTACACGACCCATATCGGCCAGTCCGTCGTGGAGGTGCGCGAGATCATCCGCCGTCACGGCGTCACGCCGGTGCGTTACGCGCACGACCTCGGTCTCATGGAACCGGGCACGGTGCTGGCGCATTGCATCCTGCTCGACGACCATCCGCAGATCCGCTGGCACACGCGCGACGACCTGAACCTGATCGCCGATGGTGGCGCGGCGGTGGCGCACTGTCCGCAGCCCTTCGCGCGCTATGGCCTGGCGATGGACAATGTCGGGCGCTATCGCAAGCGCGGCGTGGTGGTTGGCACCGGCACCGACTGCGCGCCGCACAATCTCGTGGAGGAAATGCGGCTCGCCATCGTGGCCGGACGCATCATGAGCGGCGACGTCCACAGCATCGACACGGCGGGCATGTTCCATGCTGCCACGGTCGGCGGCGCGACCGCGCTGCGGCGCGACGATCTCGGCCGGCTGGCGGTGGGCGCCGCGGCCGACATGGTGCTGGTCGATCTCGCCCATCCGCTGATGACGCCTTCGCGCGATCCGCTGCGCTCGTTCGTTTTCCACGCCGCCGACCGGGCGGTGCGGACGGTGCTGGTCGGCGGCACGGTCGTCCTGCGCGACGGCGAACCGGTGGGACTGGATCTCGCGGGCGCGGCGAGCGAGATCGAGGAAAGCCAGGAGCGCATGCTGCGGGCCTCCGCGCAGCACGACTACCGCCACCGCGACGGCGATGTGGTCGCGCCGTTGTCGTTGCCGTTGATGTAGCGTCCGGTGCTACGCCTCGGCCAGTTCCAGCAACAAATCGAGCAGGATGTCGGCGCCGGCCTCGATGTCGGCGGGGGTGGTGAATTCCGCCACGTTGTGGCTCAGCCCCTTCACGCTGGGCACGAAAATCATCGCCGTCGGGCAGAGACGCGCCAACATCTGGGCATCGTGGCCGGCCCCCGACGGCAGGCGCATCACCGAACGACCGCGAGCAATGGCGAGGCGTTCGACGCGGGCGATCATGTCGGGCGGGAAGTCGACCGGCTCGAAGCGCGCCAGCTTGCGAACGGCGACCGTGCAGCCCTCGGCCGCGACGGTGGCGTCCACGAAGGCAAACAGGCGTGCCTCGGCCTCGCGCAGGTTCGTCTCGTCGGTGTTGCGCAGGTCGACCGTCAGGCGCGCCTGGTTGGCGATGACGTTGATCAGGTTGGGCCGTAGCTCCACGACGCCGACGGTCCCGACCTGGGTACCGCCGATCTCGCGCGTTAGACGGCGCGTGAAGGTCGCGATCTCGGCCGCCACGTAGCCCGCGTCGTGGCGCAGGCGCATCGGCGTGGTGCCGGCGTGGGCGGAAACCCCGCCGATCGTGAACTCGTGCCAGGAGATACCCTGCACACCGGTGACCGCGCCGATGGTTACTGCCGAATCCTCGAGCACTGGCCCTTGCTCGATGTGCAGTTCGACGAAGGCGCGCGGCCGGATCGTGCCCGGCGCCATGGTGCCGCGATAGCCGATGCGGTCGAGCTCGTCGCCCACGGCTATACCGGCGCCGTCGGTGGCTGCCAGCGCCTCCTCCAGCGACAGACCGCCGGCGTGCACGAGACTGCCCATCATGTCGGGTTGGAAGCGCGCGCCTTCCTCGTTGGTGAAGAACGCCACGCAGAGTGGATGACGGGTGACGATGCCGGCGGCGTCGAGCGCGCGGCACGCCTCCAGTCCCGCCAGCACGCCAAGATTGCCGTCGAACCGCCCTCCGGTGCGCACCGTGTCGACGTGCGAGCCGGTCATGACGGGCGCGCCGCTCTCGCGGCCGGCGCGGATCGCGAACACGTTGCCGATGGCGTCGACATGGATCGCCAGCCCCTGCGCGCGCATCCACGAGACGACGAGATCCCGGCCTGCCTTGTCCTCGTCGGTCAGCGCCAGCCGGGCGCAACCGCCACCCTCGACGGCTCCGATTTCGGCGAGTGCCGCGATGCGGGCATGCAGATGGGCGTGGTCGAGAGGCGGCGAATTCTTCATTGGCGAACGCTAGCGGCGCGGGCGGGCGCCGTCCATGCGGCGGGTGGGCAGCGGCGGGCGGCGATGGTAGATCGGCCACTGGAGATTCCGATGATCCACGACTTCCCCCACCGCCCGCTCGACTTCGTCCCCTTGCCAGAAGCCGACATGGCGCCGGCGGC
>CAMDVZ010000095.1 GCA_945878895.1 Caenispirillum bisanense
CACGAACTGCTCGAACCGCACGTCGCCGCGGTACGCACGCGTGATCCGCGCAGCCCCGGGGTCGCGCGCCGGCACGGCTTGCTCGGGCAGCTCGTCGAAGAGGCTGGCAGCGGTCTGGGGCATGGAAATCTCCCTCGACCGACAGTGAACCAGGCCGCCATTGCCGGCGCCAGGAAAAAGTCACAGCCTCTCGGGATGACATCGTTTTCGTATTTCCGGCCGTGCGCCAGGCATTCGGCTCGGGGCCGGGACTCGTGAATGCCGCGCTCCCGGACGGTGCGACCGCGGCGACGGATTCGCCGGCTCGAAGGCCCCACCGTCGCACCACCGACAGGAGACTCCCGATGACGCAGGACAGCAGCACCTACTGGAAGAAATCCCGCGTCGAGATGCGGGCGGCCGGCTTCGATCCCGACAAGGCGGCGAAGACCAACGCCGTCGTCACCATCGCCAGCGCCTGGACCAACGCCCACCGCTGCAACAACCGCGTGCGCACCATCGCCGACCTGCTGATCGAGCTGCTCGCCGAGCGCGGCGGCCAGGGCCTGGTGGTCGGCGCGCCGGCGGTGTCGGACGCGCTGACGCAAGGCACCCCGACGGCGGGCTACAGCCTGGTGTCGCGCGACGTCGTCGCCGACTGTTTCGAGATCGGCCACTACGCCCACCACGGCGACGCGATGATCGTGATCTCGGGTTGCGACAAGACGGGGGCGGCGGCCCTGATGCCGCTCGCCCGCACCAACGCCTTTGGCCTGGTGCTCTATCCCGGCACCAGCTCGCCCGGCAGCGTGTCGTTCGGCGCCTGGGCAGCCAAGGGCAACAACCTCACCATCATGGACTACGCCGAGGGCCGCGCCGCCCACGAATCGGGGCGCATCTCGGCCGACGATCTGCAGGCGCTCGAACGCAACGTGATGCCCGGCAGCGGCACCTGCGGCGCCATGTTCACCGCCAACACCATGAGCACCATCGCCGAAGCCATGGGCATGATGTTGCCGCGCGGCGCCTCGCATCCCGCCGACTACGACGCCGCCAGCGACATTCACGCCGACGTCCGCGCCCAGGCGCGCGCCACCGTCGACGCGCTCTACCGCCTGATCGAGGCCGGCATCCGGCCACGCGACATCATGACCGAGCGCGCCTTCGAGAACGCCATCACGACCGTCTACGCGATGGGCGGCTCGACCAACATGTACCTGCATCTGCTCGCCATCGCGCGCGAGGCCCAGGTGCCGATCGGGATCGAGCGCATCCAGGCGATCGGCGAGCGCGTGCCCCTGATCGCCAAACTGCAGCCGCACGGCCCCTACGCGATGGCCAGCCTGCACGCGATCGGCGGCGTGCCGGTCGTGATGAAGGAACTGCTGCGCAACGGTCTGCTGCACGGCGACGTCATGACGGTCACCGGCAAGACGCTGGCGGAAAACCTCGCCGACGTGGCCACGCTGGAACAGCTCGGCGCCCAGGACGTGGTGGTGCCGGTCGCGCGCCCCGTCGCGCCCGCCAACAACCACATCAGCGTTCTGAAGGGCAATCTGGCGCCAGAGAGCTGCCTGCTCAAATTGTCGGGCAAGACCTTGGAAAAGGGCCAGTTCCGCGGCACCGCGCGCGTCTTCGAGTCCGAGGCCGAGACGATGAAGGCCATCCGTGCCGGCGACATCGTGCCGGGCAACGTGGTGGTCGTGCGCAACGTCGGGCCGGTCGGCGGCCCCGGCATGCCGGAGATGGTCATGCTCACGATCCAGCTGCAGGGCCGTGGCCTGGGCGAAGACGTCGCGCTGATCACCGACGGCCGCTTCTCCGGCGTCTCGCACGGCATCCTGATCGGCCACATCTCGCCCGAGGCCGCCCGCGGCGGCCCGATCGCCGCGGTGCGCGACGGCGACACCATCGTCATCGACCCCGGCGCCCGCACCCTGACGCTCGACGTCCCCGACGCCGAGATCGCCCGTCGCATGGCCGACTGGCGCGCTCCCGACCCGTCCCGCGTGCGTCCGGGCTCGGTCCACGACAAGTACATCCGGCTGGTGTCGTCGGCCCACCACGGCTGCGTGGTGTGACGGCGGCATGGGGGCCGGATTAGTCGAAGCGAGGCCGGCGCGACCAGCGGTCTTGTCGATAGCGCGACTAACCGGCAACATGGTTAGGCTGCCCCCTCGCCCGAAGACGCTGGAAAGGACCGTCCTTCCGGACTACGGGCAGCACGCGCCCGCGCCACCTTCCTGTATCGGCGGACACGGCACCGAGCCGTAGGAACAGAACACGCAGCAATCGCCGGCCTTCGGCCGAAGCACCGCGCCGCAACCTTTGCAGTCGTAGAAGTACTGACACGCCGTCGTTGGCATGGTTTCCGTCGCGACATGGGCGCACCGGGGACAGGTGATCGTCGATTCGAGCTGCATCGCTTCCCCCTACTGCAAACGGATCAGCGCCGCGAGCACCGGGCCTTCGATCGTTCCCCACGCGACCGCCGCGCCGAAAACGACCGTGGCGAGGGCGAGAGCCCCGCCGGTGAACCAGCGCCGCGATGGCGCCGCGCACGTCCCGTCGACGCCACATACCGCGACCCGCTGCCGACGAATAAACACCACCCAGCCAGCGGCAAGCGCGAGGCCCGCGACACCGAGGATCACCGGCCGATAGGCCGAGAACGCCTCCAGCTCGCCGAGCCACCCGGCGCCGATGCCGACGGCGGCGAATGCAAGCGGCAACGCGCAGCACGACGAAACGGCAATTGCGCCGATTCCCGCGAGCAGACCGGCAATCGCCAACGGCCGATCGATCCGGGGGATGCTCGATCCGCCAGTGTCCCGGGACACTGCTTTGGCGATGCTCATGGTCACCCTCTTTCTCTGCCGCTAGCATCCATCCTGTAGTCGCTACAGGAGCAAGCATGGACGCGAACACGAATCCGCGAGCGGGGTCGACCATCGGTGCGGTGTCGGCGGCGACCGGCTGCAACATCGAAACCATCCGCTATTACGAGCGGATCGGAATCGTGCCGAAGCCACCTCGCACGAGTGGTGGCCGTCGCGTCTACGACGACCACGCGGTGCGCAAGCTGCGCTTCGTTCGTCGCGGTCGGGAGCTTGGCTTCTCGCTGGACGACATCCGGGCGCTGGCCTCGCTCGCCGACGAGGGCGCGAATTGTGGCGAGGTCCGCGCCCTGACGCTGCGACATCTCGTCGACGTCAGGGCAAAGCTCGCCGATCTCGAACGGCTGGAACGGCTTCTGTCGACGACGGCCAATCGCTGCCGGGGCGGCAAGACACCGAAGTGCCCGATCCTCGATATTCTGGCTTGAACCCCGGCGCTTGTCCGGTGTCCGGCGATGGCACGGTCTGTCGCATCGTCGACGCGAGCGACGTTCCTGCTTCGGCGCCGCAGGCTTTTCTTTGCTTCCCGCCCCGGCCGATCGAAGGCCGCTCCAATCAGAACCCGCCAACCACGCCGTCCCGTCGCGCATCCGCGCCGCCGATCCAGCCGTTGCCGGAGCGGCGCAGGAACTGAAGCCTGCTGTTGAGCGGCCGTTCCACCACGCCATGCCCGAGCGCTTCCAGTGCCGGCTTCAGCGCTGCCGCCGCCGTGCCTTTTTCGAGCCCGACCTGGTCGCACATCACCGCGACATGCGGCGTGTCGATGGCCTGTTGCGGCGTGCGGCCGTTGGCCAGCATGTCGAGCAGCGACTGGGCGATATAGCCAACGATCTCGCCGCCGCCGGCCGAGCCGCCGACAATTTCCGGCCGGCCGTCGCGCCCCAGCACGATGGTCGGCGCCATCGACGTCACCGGCCGCCTGTCGCCGGCCATGGCGTTGGGCGACGTCAGGCCGCCGCGCGGCGCGCGGGCGAAATTCGTCATGACGTTGTTGAGACCGAACCCCGCCGCCGTCGCGTGCGAGCCAAAATTGAGATTGAGCGTCGTCGTCAGCGATAGCGCGTTGCCGTCGCGATCGACGATGGCGACCTGGCTGGTCGAGGGCGGCGGTGGCGTGCAGGCGAGGTCGACCTTGTCGGCGTGGCGGTCGTCGGGGTGGCCGGGCGAGGCACGCACGATTCGGGCGTCGTAGCGGATCAGGCCGGCGCGATCGCCGAGATAACGCGCATCGACCAGGCCGGCGGTCGGCACGTCGACATGATTGGGATCGCCGATCCAGCCCAGCCGGTCGGCCGACGCCAGCCGCATCGCCTCGACATAGACGTGGACCGACCGTGGCTGATCGAACGCGACCGGTCCGTTGGCGTGGCGCGCCACCATGCCCAGCACCTGCAGCACGCCGACGCCGCCAAACGAGGGCGGCGGCATGGCGCACACCGTGCGGTCGCGGAACGGCGCGCAGACCGGTGCGCGTTCGACGGTGCGATACCCCGCGAGATCGGCCGCGGTCATGCGCCCCGGCAGCGGCCCCGCGGTCGCCGCCGCGACGATGGCCGCACCGATGTCGCCCTCGTACAACGGCGCCACGCCCTCGCGCGCCAGCCGCTCCAGCGTGTCCGCCAGCGCGGGATTGCGGATGACCGTGCCGACCGGAAGCGGCTTGCGGTCGGTGCCGAAGAACGATGCCGGCACTGCCGTCGCATCGGACGCGAACGTGGCTTGCGTCAGCGTCCGGAACAGATAGGGCGGCATCGCGAAGCCCTCGCGCGCCACGGCGATGGCCGGCTGGAACAGGACGTCCCACGCCAGCTTGCCACGCCCCCGATGGACGTCGTGCAGCAGCCGCATGGTGCCGGGCACGCCGATGGCGCGACCACTGCGCGCCACCGCGCGGCGCTCGGCGTCCGACAACGGTTTGCCGCTCTCGTCGACCGCCAGTCCGGTATCGACCGAGCCCGGTGCCCGCGACAGACCATCGACGCTAGTCAGCTTGCGAGCCGCGGCGTCCCAATACAGCAGCAACGAGCCGCCACCGATCCCCGAGGATTGTGGCTCGACGACGCCCAGCACGAGTTGGACCGCGACCATCGCGTCGACCGCGTTGCCGCCCCGCCGCAGCGTCGCCAGCCCGGCTTCGGTCGCCAGCGAATGCGCCGTCGCCACCATCTGGCGCGGTGGCCCGTTCGGCGCCGGCGCGGGTTTGGGCTGGGCCGCCGCCATCGTCGTGGCGAGCAGCAACGCGATCGGGGTTGCGATGCCGCGCGACAGGGCCGCGACCAGCCGTCCGGGAAAGCCATCGCCGATCATCCGCGCGCCGGCCAAGCCGGGCCGACGACCGCAATAGCCGGCTCGACTCCGCGACGGGAGCGTCGCGATTGTTGATGCACACCACATGATTACACGTCTCGACTACGCGCGAACCGCCCCACCGGCAGCGTCGCGGACCTTGTCCCGATTTCCGACCCAACATACATCAACAGGATTGATATGTCAATATTTTCATTATCTCTTTCATTCATGCGCATATTTTACTTTCCATGATCGGCCGGAAGGCGCGATCCCGAAGCTCGATCCGGATACTTGTGACTCCCGCGGGCGGGGCGCCCAGCCATCGGCGCTTGTTTAACTACTTCGGCTTGATTCAAAACCCCTTCCCCCGCCAGCGGGGTAAGAGAAGAAGGCGCTGCGGCACCGCGCTTCTTCCGTGCCAACGGAGATGTGTCGATTCCCTGGCGGTCTTCGGGGGAGAGGGGCATGAAATATCCGAAACGAAGAGCGTGCGAGCCACCGGGCGGCCGGGCGGTCGGGCTGGCCAACTTCGGTGTCCGGACCAGACGACGCCAGGGGTGCGGAATCTCCGGACGGGCGCGCGAACACGCTCCGATGTGGGCGGAAATTCCGACGCCGGTTCAAGGGGTTGGAATTTTACCCGGATGAAACTCCCGCCCCGGATCCGTCCGGTGGCGGGATGCGGCGGCGTCCCGGCGTGCCGGCCGACCCCGCCGCCCGGCGACTGTAACAAATCGATGGGTTGTGTTCGGCCGGCGCGTCGGCCATAATGGCTTCCATGACGTACGAATCGCAACACGCTCGTTGGGTCGCGAGGAGTTGACCCGGTGTTCGCCGCGCCCGAGGCTTGTCCCGCGCTGGTGTTGAACGCCGATTTCCGGCCGTTGTCGTATTTCCCGTTGTCGCTGTGGTGCTGGCAGGACGCCGTCAAGGCGGTGTTCCAGGAGCGCGTCAACGTCGTGGCCGAGTACGACCGCCGCGTCCGCAGTCCCAGCATCGAAATCCGCCTGCCCAGCGTCATCGCGCTCAAGGAGTTCGTGCCGCCGGGCCGCCGGCCGGCCTTCACCCGCTTCAACGTGTTCCTGCGCGACAGCTTCAGTTGCCAGTATTGCGGCGATCCCTTCGGCGCCCAGGAGCTGACGTTCGACCACGTGGTGCCGCGCTCGCGCGGCGGGCGCACGGCGTGGATCAACGTCGTGACGGCCTGCAGTCCCTGCAATCTCGCCAAGGGCGACAAGCTGCCCCACCAGGCCGGCATGCACCCCGTGCGGGCGCCCTACGAGCCCGAGACCACCGAGCTCAAGGAAAACGGCCGCGCCTTCCCGCCCAACGATCTGCACCAGAGCTGGCGCGACTTCCTGTACTGGGATTCCGAACTCGATCCGGCCTGAGCCGCGACCCGCCTAGACGCGTGTCGACAGCCAGATCGCCAGCCGCGAGCCGGTCCTGATGGCGGCCGACAGCACGTCGTAGCCAGGTGCGTTCTCGGCCCCGGCCGCCAGCGCCTCGTCGCGATGGGCGACTTCCTCGCGGCGGAATTTCTCGACCGTTTCGCGCAACGCCGCCTCGTCGTCGCCCAGCGAATCGCGCTGTGCCGCATAGTGTTCGTCGATGGTTTCCTCGACCGCGACCGTGCAGGCCATCGCCGCCTCCTCGCCCATCAGCGCCGTCGCCGCGCCCAGCGCGAAGCCCGCCACCGACCACAGCGGCGACAGCGCGGTCGGCCGCACCCGGCGGGCCGCGGCCAGCCGGTCGAAGGTGTCCTTGTGGGTCTTCTCTTGCGCCAGCATCGCCTCGATGCGCCGCGCCGCCGGCGAGGTCCCCCGCCCCGTCCGCCTCAACGCCGCCAACTGGCCCTCGTAGATGCGCACGGCGCCGAACTCGCCGGCCTGGTCGACCCGGATGATCCGCTCGACCATCTGGCGCGGCGTCGGATCGCCGGGTTGGCGATTTTCGCCGGTGGATGAAGGACTTGGCATGGGTCCAGCATGCCCTTTCTAGAGCAGTCGGGGCGTGACGCGCCACGTCAGCCCGAGCGACACGACGCCGAGGACCGCCGCGACGATGGCGTTCCAGCCGGCCATCGACAACCCGAGCCACTGCCAGGCGATGGCGTCGCAGCGCACGACGGGCGTGCCGAGGATGCGCCGCTTGAGTTCCTCGATGGAAAGCCCGAACCCCGACGTCGCGCTACAGCCTCGCGGCCCCGGCCACCACTTCCACTCGACGCCGGCGTGATAGACGGCAATGCCGGCGGTGGCGAGCAACGCCAGACCGGCCACGGTCGCCAGCCCGACCCGCGCCGAGGTCGGCAACGGCAACAGGCTGGTCCACGCGATCGCCATCGCCGCGATGTAGCCGTAGCGCTGCCAGTAGCAGAGCTGGCAGGGCGGCAGCTTGAAGCCATGCTGAAAGCCCAGCGCCGTCACCAGCACGAAGGCGCCGCCGAAAATCGTCAGCAGACTGGCCAGAGGCCAGCGCTCGGCGTGCGTCGAGGGATCGACCTGCGCATAGGCCTCCGCGAGCCGGTCGACGGTCTCGAACGGCCATGGTGGCGGCAGGGCGGCACTGGTCATCGTGCGATCAATATAGACGTCGGCACCGGCGGCGACGAGAGGGCACGCCGTCGCGCCCGGTTGGTCAGAACAGATACCGGAACGCGACGAACCCGCCGACCAGGGCGATCAGGAACAGCCACGTCAGCAGAGTCAGGCGCTTTTCGATGAAAGTCCGGATCGGCTCGCCGAACCGCCACAGCAAGGCCGAGATCAGGAAAAACCGGGCGCCACGGGTAACGATGGAGGCCCAGACGAAAGTAAAGAGGTCGAAATGGGCGGCGCCACTGGCAATCGTCACCAGTTTGTAGGGGATGGGCGTCAGGCCTTTGACCAGGATGATCCAGATTCCGTACTTCTCGAAACCGGCGCGGAAATTGTCCATGCCGGCCTTGAGGCCATAGGCCTTGACGACCCAGGCCCCGAACGTTTCCAGCAGGTAGTAGCCGATGGCGTAGCCCAGCAGCCCGCCCAGCACCGACATGACAGTGCAGACGGTGGCGATCAGGAACGCCTTGTGCCGGTTGGCCAGCACCATCGGCACCAGCATGACATCGGGCGGAATCGGGAAAAACGAGCTTTCGAGAAACGATACCAGCCCCATCGCCGGCATGGCGCGACGGTGACCAGCCAGCCGAATGACCCAGTCGTATAGTGCGCGTATCATGGAATGAACCAGGGGGATTGGTTGTTTGTTGTATCGAGCGTAGCCGACATTGGCGACCATCGACAACCGCCGGCCACGCATTGTGCCATCGGGATACGAACGATCATCGGGCAAATTCGACGCACCCGCGGCCGATGCCGGTGGCATGTCACCCGATCCGGAGTAAACTGGCGTGAACTCGTGGGCTCGGACGCCCCGGAACCAGACAGTCGGGACATGGATGATCTTTTGATAGAGCCAGGCGCTCCGCAGCCTGCACCGAAATCATCGCGTCGCCGCTACGGAACCATCGTGGCGGCCGTCGCCTTGCTTGCCGCCACCGGCGTCGGCGCCTGGTGGTACTTCGCCGCCGGCCCCGGCGTGCCCAAACTGGCTGGCGTCAGCGCCGGCAAGGGGCCGCCCGCCACCGCCACGGCGCCGGTTCCCGGCGCGGCGAAACCCGGCGGCCCGCCCGCCGGTGGCGGACAGCCCGTATCGGTCGAGGCGGTCGCTCCGCGCAAGGGCACCGCCCGGCAGACCATCGCCGCCGTCGGCACGTTCCGGTCCAACGAAGCCGTCATGATCCGGCCGGAGATCGCGAGTCGGGTCAAGGAGTTCAATTTCCAGGAAGGCCAGCGCGTCGCCAAGGGCCAGATACTGGTTCGAATGGACGCCTCGATCGACGAGGCGCAGCTCGCCCAGGCCGATGCCGCGCTTGCGCTGTCGCGTGCGAATTTCGAGCGCGCCAACTCGCTGCTCGCCCGTCAGGCCGGAACCGAGAAATCGCTCGACGAGGCGCGCGCGGCGCTGAGGCGCGACGAGGCCTCGCTGATGCTCGCCAGGGTGCGGGTCGAGAAGTACGCGCTGGTGGCGCCGTTCGAAGGCGTGGTCGGTTTGCGCCGCGTCAGCATCGGCAGCTACCTCAATATCGGCGCCGACATCGTCAACCTCGAACAGATCGACACGCTGAAAGTCGATTTCCGCGTGCCGGAGAATTTCCTCGCGGTGGCCAAAATCGGCCAGACCATCGGTGTCTCGGTCGACGCGTTGCCGGGACGCTCGTTCGAGGGCCACGGCTACGCGATCGATCCGCTGATCGACGAGGCCGGCCGTTCGATCGTCATCCGGGCGACGGTCGACAACCGCGAATTGTCGCTGCGTCCCGGCGTGTTCGCGCGTGTCACGCTCACCCTCGCCCAGCGCGAGAACGCGCTGTTCGTGCCCGAACAGGCGCTGGTTCCGATCGGCGACAAACAGACGGTGTTCAGAATCGTCGACGGCAAGGCAGTCCCCACCCCGGTAACGCTCGGCATCCGCGGCCAGGGCGAGGCGGAAATCCTCACCGGCCTGCGCCCCGACGACATGGTGGTCACCGCCGGCCATCTCAGGCTCCGGCCGGGTTTACCCGTGGTCATCGTGCCGGTGCGCGGCTCGGGCGGCCCGCCGACGCCGGGCGCGTCGCCGGCCGCCGGAAAGCCGCCGGCCGCCAAACCGACCCAACCCAAGACCGGCGACTGAGCCGTACCGGAGTTCGAGACATGACGCTCCCGGAACTGTCGATCCGCCGTCCCGTGCTGGCCACGGTGATGAGCCTCGCCATCGTCCTGATCGGACTGGTTTGCCATCAGCGCCTCAGCATTCGCGAGTACCCGCGCATCGACGAGCCGATCGTGACGGTCGACACGACCTATCGCGGCGCGTCGGCCGAGATCATCGAGAGTCGGGTCACCACACCGCTCGAGGATTCGATTTCCGGCATCGAGGGCGTCGACCTCATCCAGTCCTTCAGCCGTGCCGAACGCAGCCAGATCACTGTTCGCTTCAACATCAACCGGCCCGTCGACGTTGCAGCGTCCGACGTCCGCGACCGCGTCAGCCGGGTTCGGGGCCAGCTGCCGACCGAAATCGACGAGCCGGTGATCGCCAAGGTCGAGGCCGACGCGACGCCCATCATCTACATGTCGTTCGACAGCGACTCGCGCACGCCACTGGAAGTCACCGACATCGTCGACCGCTACGTCAAGGATCGTCTCCAGACCATCGACGGCGTCGCGGGCGTGCGCATCTTCGGCGAGCGCCGCTACTCCATGCGGGTCTGGCTCGACAAGGTCCGCCTCGCTGCCTACCGGGTCACCGTCCAGGATGTCGAGAACGCCCTGCGGCGGCAGAACATCGAGATTCCGTCGGGCCGCATCGAGAGCTCGGACCGCGAGTTCACCGTCGTCACCGAGACCGACCTGCGCACCACCGAGCAGTTCGACAATCTCATCATCCGCGATTCCGACGGCTATCTGATCCGCCTCAAGGACGTCGGCCGCGCCACCATCGACGCGCGCGACAAGCGCGTGTTCGCGCGCTTCAGCGCCGCGGCGCGCGATGGCAAGCCCGCCATCATCGGCCGCAACGGCGTGAATGTCGGCGTCATCAAGACGTCCACCGCCAACCCGCTGGACGTGGCGATCGAGGTTCGCAAGCGGCTGGTGCAGATGGATGCCGATCTGGCGCCGCTGGGCGTGCGCGGCGACGTGACCTACGACACGACGGTCTTCATCGATCGTTCGATCAAGAACGTGTTCAGCACGATCGCCGAGGCCGTCGTTCTCGTCGTGATCGTGATCTTCCTGTTCCTGCGCTCGTTGCGCGCGACGCTGATTCCGCTGGTCACGATACCCGTGTCGCTGATCGGCGGCTTCGTCCTGATGTACGCCTTCAATTTCTCGATCAACACGCTGACCCTGCTCGCCATCGTGCTGGCGATCGGCCTAGTGGTCGACGACGCGATCGTGGTGCTGGAGAACGTCGCCCGCCACATCGAGAACGGCGTCAAACCGTTCCAGGCAGCCCTGATCGGATCGCGCGAAATCGCCTTCGCGGTCATCGCGATGACGATCACGCTGGCGGCGGTCTACGCGCCGATGGCGTTCCAGACCGGACGCACCGGACGACTGTTCACGGAGTTCGCGCTGACGCTGGCGGGCGCGGTCGTGGTGTCGGGATTCGTGGCGCTGACCCTGTCGCCGATGATGTGCTCGCTGATGCTGAAGGCGAACCACAATCCGGGCTGGTTCTACCGGGTGTCGGAACGTTTCCTGCTCGGCATGAACGAGTTGTACCGCTCGGCCCTCGGCGCGACCCTGAAGGCCCGCCCGGTCGTCCTGCTGGTGTGGCTGGTCGTCGCCGTCGGGGCAGGCGTCCTGATCCGCATCCTGCCATCGGAACTCTCGCCGTTCGAGGATCGCGGCGTCGTCGCCAACATCATTTCGGCGCCGGAAGGATCGACGCCCGAGTACACGCTGCGCTACACGCGCCAGCTCGAGAACATCTACATGCAGCGCGAGCCGTTCAGCGAGAACGTCGACAAGCTGCTGGTGATCGTGGGCTTCCCCGACGTGACGCGCGGGTTGGCCTTCGCGCGCCTGAAGCCATGGGAAGAGCGGACCGTCAAGCAACAGACGCTGACCGCGCTGGCGCGTCCGATCGCGGGCCGCATCCCCGGCGTGCTCGCCTTTCCGGTCAACCCGCCCTCCTTCGGGCAACGGACCACCGACAAGCCCGTGCAGTTCGTGCTGCAAACGTCGCAGCCCTTCAACGAGCTCGACCAGATATCGCAGAACTTTCTCGCCATGGTCCGCCAGCATCCGCGACTGGGAACCGGCCTGACGAACATCGAGTCCGACCTCAAGCTCAACAAGCCGGAAGTCCGCGTCAATATCGACCGCGAGAAGGCTGCGACGCTCGGCGTCGAGATCGACACCATCGGTCGCACGCTGGAGAGCATGCTGGGCGGGCGGCAAGTCACCCGCTTCAAGCAGGACGGCAAGCAGTACGACGTGATCGTCCAGGTCGACGACGTCGAGCGGACCAACCCGTCCCATCTGGCGGAGATTTTCGTCCGCGGGACACGCGCGCCCGCGGCGATCTCGACCGGCATTCCGGTGGCGGGCATCGGACCCGGCGGCGCCGCGGTACCGGCGGTGACCGCCACCACGACCGCCGCGCAGGCCGCCAGCGCGTCGATGATCCCGCTCTCCAACCTCGTGACCTACGTCGAGCGCGTGGCGCCGAAGGAGCTCAACCACTTCGCCAAACTGCGGGCCGCGATCATCTCCGCCAACCTCCAGCCGGGCTACGCGCTGGGCGAAGCGCTGGCCGATCTGCAGGAGCTGGCCAAGCAGCTGCCGAACACCGTGGTGACCGATCTGGCGGGCCAGAGCCGCGAATTCGCGCAGTCCGCGCGTGGCCTCTACGAAGTCTTCGTGATGGCGCTGATCTTTATCTTCCTGGTGCTGGCGGCGCAGTTCGAGAGCTTCGTCGATCCTTTCATCATCATGCTCACCGTGCCGGTGACGATGACGGGCGCCCTGCTCGCGCTCTATCTCACCGGCAACTCCCTCAACGTCTACAGCCAGATCGGGCTGGTGACGCTGGTCGGCCTGATCACCAAGCACGGAATCCTGATCGTGGAGTTCGCCAACCAGCTCCAGGAGGAAGGCCGCGACAAACGATCGGCGGTGATCGAGGCGGCCACCTTGCGGTTGCGGCCGATCCTGATGACGACGGGCGCGATGGTTCTCGGTGCCCTGCCGTTGGCCTACGCCGGCGGCGCGGGCGGCGAAAGCCGCCAGGCGATCGGGTGGACCATCGTCGGGGGCCTGTGTCTGGGCACGATCCTGACGCTGTTCGTCGTGCCGACCGCCTACACCTATCTCGCGCGCGCGCGCGGCAAGGCAGTCGACGAGCAGGACACCGCGATGGCGCCCGTGCACGGCCCCGGTTCGGCGATCGCGCACCCCGCCGAATAGAAACCCCGGCGTCCGCGCCGGGCGCCGGAATCGTCGTCGTTCGAAACAGCGCAAGCCTCGCGGCGACTTCGCCGCCGCGAGGCTTGCGCGGGCGGTCAGCCGCC
>CAMDVZ010000096.1 GCA_945878895.1 Caenispirillum bisanense
CCCCGACGACGCCAGCCAAACCTGATCGCGAAACGCAGGAAGGCCCCCCGCGGGGGGCCTTCCTGCCAGCCTCACTGATGCATCTTTACTCCGGCGTACCGATGCATTTTGTCTCCGGCGTTGACATTTCACGCCTCGGGTCAACGGGACAACATGCGGGACTCGCTGGCTGGCGTCTTCTCCGATGCCGCCCCCGACAGTTGGGGCCGCGGGCTTCTCCGACGCGCCTATGGCAAAGGTCTGTCCGAATTCGAATACCTGACGCTCTCCGACGACGCCTGCCGCCAAGGCGCCCTGCGATTTCTCGACGATGCGGGACAAGTCATCCGCGGCGGAGCGGCCGATGCCGTGCCGCGCCTGGTCGACCTGGAGGCGATTACCAGGATCGCGCGCGCGTACGAGCAGGGCAAGGAGGTATCGCTCGTGGACATCCAGGCGCTCGCCGGCGCGGGTGGATCGGGCGGTGCGCGTCCCAAGGCCAATGTCCGGGACGGCGACAGGCTCTGGCTCGCCAAGTTTACTTCGGCTTACGACCAGCAGCCGATCGAGCGCGTCGAGATCGCGACGCTCCGCCTGGCCGAGGCTTGTGGCATCCGCACACCGGTGGCCAGACTGGAATTGGGCGACACCCCATTTCCCGTCGCGCTGATCCAGCGGTTCGATCGGCGCGGAGCCGCGCGTATCCCCTACATTTCGGCGCGCACCGCGCTGGGCAAGACCGGCGAGGAACTCGGCTCCTATACGGAGATCGTCGATTTCATGCGGATTGCCGCCGCGGACCCGCGCGCCGATTTCAGGGAACTCTTTCTGCGCCTGATTTTCACCATCCTCGTTTCGAACAAGGATGACCACCTGAAGAACCACGGCTTTCTCTACGTGGGGTCGGGCCGCTGGCGGTTGTCCCCGGTCTTCGACGTCAATCCGGCGCCTGATCGCGACCCGCGTCTCGAGACCGCGATCGTCGAGGGCGGCGCGCACGACCGGTCAATCCGCCTGGCCCTCGAGGCCTGCGAGTACTTCGAGATCAGGGAGGAGGATGCGCGTCGGATGATCCGCGAGACCGCCGCGCGGGTCTCGCGCGAATGGCGCGACGCTTTCAGGCTGGCGGGCGTCTCGGGTAGCCTCGCCCGTGCCTACGAACCGGCCTTCACCAACGATCAGACCGAGATTTCAATGACTCTATAAGTCTCGTATATGACAACATACGAGTCGTTATCATCTAGATATGAGTTAGTAACGCGATTCTCGTTTGGCGGAATCGCCAACTGGCGCGTAGCGTGACCTGCGAGGCCAAACCCGCCGATGCCCACGGGAGGGACGGTGGGTCGAGCGAAGCGACAACCTGCTTGTTGGTCCCGTTATCCCCCGAAATCCCCCGTCCGCAACTCGACCGGCTGCCCGTGCGGCGTGCGCGCCGCGGCGCGTTCCCAGGCGTCGCGGTGGGACGCGAGGTCGGCGTCGGTCGTCACCGCCTTCTCCTGCACCATGCGCTCCAGCGTGTTCAGCCAGTGCCGGTAGTACGTGGCGCCGGTGTCGGGATCGCCGGCGGCTTGCGCGGCCTTGATGGTTTCGCCAAGCATGGCGGCCCATTCGGTCCAGGCGAACAGGCCCCTGGCGTGCAGCGCCAGCGTCATGGCGAAGGCCTGCGCTTCCCACGGCTCGCAGAAGACGGGGCCTTTGCCGTCGGCGGGCAGGCCGGGATTGGCCTGCAGCGCCTGGCGCGCGGCGACGGGATCGATCACGGTCATGCCGGGACCGGGTCGAGATAGGGTTCGAACGCTTCGACCGAGATCTTCACGGTCGGGTCGGAGTCTGGGCCCCAGATATCGCGTCCCTCGAAGCGCACGGTATAGAGCCACTGCGGGTTCTCGCCCTGGCCCATCGCCTCTGTGTCGGGGAAGACTTGGCAACCATGCAGACGCTCCACCACGCCGACATGGCCGCGCACGTAGCGCGGCAGGCGGGTGTGGGTCCTGGGGTGCATGTTGCGCGCGAGCACGCGATCGCCGATGGCGAAGCGGGCCGGAGCGGGGGCGGGGCGGGTGAAGGTGCCGCGGCGGGTGATTTTGTCGATCTCCGCCAGCGTGAACTTGCCTTTTGGCGGCGTCTTGCCGGGGCGCAGCGAGCGGCCGGCGGCGATCTCGTCGGCGCCAGCGTAGCCGTAGGTGACCATCGCCCACTCGCAGCGCTCGAGCCAGCGGCGATAATAGGACGTCAGGTAGAGGCGGGGCGGCAACTGCTCGATGCCGTAGCGGCCCTGGTCGATGTTCCAGGCGCCGACCGTGCCCATTGCGCGCGTGATGGCCATCACGTCGCCCTCCCACTTGCCGTGGAAGACTTCGGCGGTCTCGACGGGCTGGACCGCGCCGAAGCCGTCCATTCCGCCCATGTCGTGGATGCCGTTCATGCGCAGCGCTCCGCCGGAGAGGTCGGCGTGCCGGTGCCGATCATCGAATCGCGCGTGACCAGCTGCGCCAGCCGGTCCTCGCTCCATCCTTCCGTGCCTGATGGGCGCGCGGGCACGACCATGTAGCGGACCTCGGCCGTCGAATCCCAGACGCGGACCTCGGCCTTCTCCGGTACGCTGACGCCGAACTCGCCCAGCACCGCGCGTGGCTCCTTCACCACGCGCGAGCGGTAGGCGAAGGATTTGTACCAGACCGGCGGCAGGCCCAGCACGTCCCACGGGTAGCAGGAGCACAGCGTGCAGACGACGACATTGTGCCGGTCGGGCGTGTTCTCGACCGCCACCAGATGGTCGCCGACATCGCCCTTGTAGCCGAACGGCGCCGCGGCCTTCGTGGCGTCGCTCAGCAGTGCCTGTTTGAAGGCCGGGTCGGTCCACGCGCGGGCCACGATCCTGGCGCCGATGTGCGGGCCGATCTTGGTCTCGTAGGTCTCGACGATGGCGTCGAGGGCTGCCTGGTCGGCGTAACCCTTCTCGACCAGGATGGTCTGCAGGGCGCGCACCCGCAGTTCGGTTTCCGACAACTCGGAGGCCTCGTGGTCGTGGTCGTGACCGTGGCGATGGTCGTGGTGGTCGTGGTCGTGATCGTGATCGTGCGCGGTCATGGGCGATCTCCCGTCCTTCGGCGTGCTCTGGCTCGTGGGCGCGAGGATATCAGCCGGGCGTACGCGCGGAAAGGCACGCGACCGTCAGTCCGTCGTCCGGAACGGGTCGACGATCCGGAGTCGGCCCTCGAAGGTCATGCCGTGCTGCAAGTCCTCCGACCACGGCGTGTCGCAATCCGCCTCGAGCGCGGCGGCGACGATCATCGCGTCGTCTATCGACAGCTGGTGGCGTTCGGCGAGTGCGAGGCCGCTCGCGTGCGTTTCAACGGTCAGCGGGTGGACGGTCAGCAGTTCGCGCAGCGGCGATAGGACGGGCGCCGATTGATCGCGCGTCGTCAGCTCTTCATGCGCATCTGGCCCAGAAAGTCGCGCTTGCCGAGCGGCGCGCCCTTCGACCGCAGGATGTCGTAGGCGGTGGTCGCGTGGAAATAGAAGTTCGGCAGCGAGAAGGACTGGATGAAGCCCTCGGCCGTGAAGGGTATCTTGTTGCCACGCAGCAGGAAGACCATGTCCTTGCCGGCGCAGGCGTTGAGTTCGGCCGGCGTCGTCGCCTTGAGCGCAGCGATGGTGTCGGCGACCAGCTTCTGGAGGCCGGCATAGTCGGCCGTCGAGGCGCCCGGCGGCTCGAACTGGCCGGCCTTCACGCCGTTGACTGCACCGAGCGAGTGATGGGTCACCGAGACGATCTGGAAGCGGAAGGGCAGCATGTCGTCGGCCAGCTTCGCCTCGACGATCGATTCCGCGTCGACGCCCCTCTCCTTGCACCAGGCAAGCCCCTTGTCGAGAAAGGCGGCGACGGCGCCGAGCGTCTGGAGATAGCCCGGTACGCAGAGATCGTGGAGCGAGGTGGTCATGGCGAAGTCTCCCGCGGGACGTGGTGGATGGCGCCAGTATCGGCCGGGCCGGCGGGGTTGCAATCGAAGATTTCGAGAGCACCGCGCATCGGGCTATGGTCGCGAGATGGCGATGCCGGACGACGGAGGATGGACGAAATGGGCAAGGCGCGAGCAGCGACGATCCACGGCATCAAGGCCTGCGACACGATGAAGAAGGCGCGAGCCTGGCTCGATACGCACGGCGTCGCCCACGCCTTCCACGACTACAAGACACTGGGAGTCGAGCGCGTCGTGCTCGAACGCTGGGCGCGCGCGGTCGGCTGGGAGACGCTGCTCAACCGGTCCGGCACGACGTTCCGCAAGCTGCCCGACACCGACAAGACCGGGCTCGACGAGGCGAAAGCCATCGCCTTGATGCTGGCGCAGCCCTCGATGATCAAGCGGCCGGTGCTGGATGTCGGCGGCGAGCTGATCGTGGGATTCAAGCCCGAAATCTACGGCAAGGCGTTGGGATAGCGGCGCGGCTTCGCGGCTGCCGCGTCCAGCGGTTACCGCGGCTTGGGTTTCCTGGCCGATGCCGGCACCGCGGCCTTTTTCGGACGCGCGACCGGGGCCGATGGTTTGGGCATCGGGCCGGGAGAAATTTGTTCCTTCAGGTCCCCGTCCCCCACTAGGGGGGACGGAGCGGGAGGCGGCAACCTTCGACGTGTCCGGGCATCCGTGGAGGAGGCTGCTTTCGAGCGCGCTTTCGGCGGTTCGGAGGTCGGGGAGGCGGACGACGCTACGCGGTCGCCCAGGACGTGCAGCAGCTTCGTCGTGAACTCCGCTTTTGTCTTCGCGGTGACCGGCCGTTTGGTCGTGGCCGGAGATTCGCCGGTCGTCGCTGTCGGCCTCGGCGGCCGGGTTGCTGCACGGCGTGCCGGGCGTGGTGTCGCGGCGGGACTTGCCACGAAGGATTTCCGCGCTTTCGCCGCCGGCTTCGACGCAACGGGGGCGGGTGCTTCGGGGGCTTCGTCGTCGGGCGCCATGTCGAGCCCGAACAGCGCCGACATGTCGTCGGACTCCAGCACCTTGCCGGCGGCCGGTCCGGCTTTCGACAAGGGCATGCCGGCTGTTTCGAGCCCTGCGACGAGATCGTTCACGTCGGCGCCGCGCAGCAGGAACAGCAGCTCGGGATCGTTGTCGAGACGGGAGCCGATGCCGTAGAGCGCCGCGGCGATGTGCTTGCACATGGTCGCCCAGTCGGGGCAGCTGCAACGCAACGTGATTTCGGCCGGCTTGGGGAACAACCCGTCGCCGGGCCGGCAGATGCGTTCCATCACGCCCTTCGACAGGCGACCCTGCAACAGCTCGACCAGCGAATCGATGCCGCCGACGCAATCGCGGCACAGCGCCTGCCATTGCGCGTTCGGCACCGGCCGGACGTCGATCCCGACCGTGTACATGCGCGAGCCGCTGACCTTCGCGGTCGCCTTGCCCGACGCGATCTGGAGGTCGGCCACCGACCCGTTGCGCACGTAGGTGCGGCCGCGCGGCAGGCGGTTGGCGTAGTCGTGGTAGCTCTCGAGATTGGCGCACCACGCCTTGCCCCAGAACGTGGTGGCGATCAGGCGGCCGGAGATCGTCACCGGCGAGACAGGATGGCCCTTCTTGCGCAGCTTCTCCATCTCGCGCGCGGCTTTCTCGCGGCGCTCGGCGACCGACACGTAGCGACCCCAACCTCCGTCCCACGCCATGCTCTACTCTTTCATCGCCGCGTCGAGATCGAGGGCCACGAGCCGCAGCAACTCGTCGTCCTTCATTTCGGTCAGGCTGATCTCGCCCGCGCCGGTCCCCGACAGGAGGTCTTCCGACAGGCCCTTTTTAGCCTCCATCATGGCGTCGATCTTTTCCTCGATCGTGCCCTGGCAAACGAACTTGTGGACAAGCACGTTTTTCTTCTGGCCGATCCGGAAGGCGCGGTCGGTGGCCTGGTTCTCCACCGCGGGGTTCCACCAGCGGTCGAAATGCACGACGTGCGAGGCCGCCGTCAGCGTCAGGCCCGAGCCGCCCGCCTTCAGCGACAGCACGAAATAGGGGACGGTCTCGTCCTCCTGGAAGGTCTCGACCAGCTTCTTGCGGCCCTTCACCGCCGTCATGCCGTGCAGCACCAGGCCCGGCCGGCCGAACACGCCCTTCAGGAATGCATCGAGCGGCCCCGTCATCTCGCGAAACTGGGTGAAGACCAGCATCTTCTCCTGGCGCGCCGCCACCACCTCGGCGATCTCGCGCAGGCGCGCCAGCTTGCCGCTGTCGGCTTCCGACCACTCGTTGTCCCCCAGCCATTGCGAGGGGTGATTGCAGATCTGCTTGAGCCGCATCATCGTGGCCAGCACGATGCCCTTGCGCTCGATGCCGTCGGTGTTGTCGAGCGCCTCGCTCAGGTCGGCCACGGCTTCGGCGTAGAGCGCCGCCTGCTTGCGGCCGAGATGGCAATGTGCCTTGACCTCGGTCTTGTCGGGCAAGTCGGCGATCACCGACTTGTCGGTCTTCATCCGCCGCAGGATGTAGGGCCGCACCAGCTCGCGCAGCGGGCCGTAGGGATTGTGCTCGCGGTCGGCGAGACGCTTGGTGTAGCGGCCGAACTGGCGGGCGGTGCCGAGCAGGCCGGGGTTGATGAAATCGAAAATCGACCACAGGTCGCCGAGATGGTTCTCGACCGGCGTGCCGGTCAGCGCGATGCGGGCATGCGCCTTCAGGGCCTTGGCGGCGCGGGTCTGCTTGGCCTGCGGATTCTTGATCGCCTGCGCCTCGTCGAGCACCACATACTGCCAGTCCGCCTTCGCCAGCGCCGGCATGCGCAGCAGCGAACCGTAGCTGGTGATGGCGAGATCGACGTCGGCCAGGCTTTCGGGCGTCAACGCCTTCACTTCCTCCGCCGTCATCGCCGAGGGATGCACGATCCTCGCTTTCAGATCGGGCGCGAAGCGTTCGATTTCGCCGGCCCAGTTCGACAGCAGCGAAGCCGGCGCCACCAGCAGGCTGGGCCGCCGCTCGCCGGAGGCCTGGGCACGCAACAGCAGCAGCGCCAGGATCTGGATCGTCTTGCCGAGCCCCATGTCGTCGGCCAGGCAGGCGCCGAGCCCGAGCCCCGACAGCAACCGCAGCCACTGGACGCCCGCCTTCTGGTAGGGCCGCAACGTGCCCTTCAGCGCCGCACCGGGATCGGCCGCCGCCTCGTCGGGCGAGCGCAGGGCTTTGAGTGTTTCCGCCAGCCACGGTCCCGCCGTCACCTGCGACCAGTCGGCGGCGTCCTCGGCCTCGTCGCCATCGACGATGCCGGCGCCCGACATGAGCCGCATGGCGTCGGCGAAGGTCAGGCCTTGCTGGTCGGCCAATTTCTCGGCGGCGCGAAAGCGTTCCATCGTGCGGTCGAGCCGGCCGCGGTCGACCTCGACCCATTTGCCGCGCAGCAGCACCAGACTTTCGGTGCCCGCCAGCAGGGCGCGGATCTCGGCCTCGTCGAGCGGCTCGCCCTCGACCATCACGTCCATCCGGAAATCGACGATGCCTGCGACGCCCAGGCCGGAAGGCTTGGTGTTGCCGACGCTGGCGCTCACCTTGGGCCGGGGCGGACGCTTGGCGAACCAGTTGGCGGGCGTGCGCAGCACCACGCCGGCCTTTTCGAGCTCGCCGGCGCTGCCGAGAAAGCGCGCCGCGTCGGCCGGCGACCAGCGCAGCGGATGGAAAATCTCGCCCGCGTCGACCATTTCCTTCAGCCAGGGGCAGGTCTCGGTGGCGCGCTGCACCGGCGTCAGCAGCGCCAGCAACTTGTCGCGGTTGGCGGCACCGGCATACTCGCGCAACGCTTGGCCGAGCGGCACGTGCTGGGCGCGGGCCTGGGCCGACAACCGCGTCGTGTAGGTCGCCATGAAGGCGAAAGGGGACTCCGCGTCGTTGCGGTTTTCCGCCAGATTGAAATGCACCCGTCCGACCAGGTTCCACGCCGGATTGAGAGTCTTGAGGAAATCCTGGAGATCCAGTCCCGATCTAGCCAGCGACGCGGAAAACGCCGCGTTCAGCTCCTCCCACAGCCATAGCAGCGCCTCGGCATTCAGGTACTCGGCGCCGGGCATCATGGGCGCCGTCAGCTCGAGCGTGGCGAGCTCGGCTTCGTTGGGCGGTGGGATCGAGAACGCCGATCCGGGCGACAGCAGGCACAGCGCGCCGACGTAGCGCGCGGCGAAGTCGCGCCACCACGCGAAGACCGGCGGCAGCGGACGGCCGATCTCGCCGGCGCCGAGCTGCATCAACCCGCGTCCGCCGCCCTCGGCGAACGCCTCGACCAGCCGTTTCGCAATCGCGCCGTCGAACGTCGGCGCGTCGTCGGCGTCGGCGATCAGCAGATGCCCGTGCGGAGTCAGGCGGAGGCCGAGGCTGGCTTGCATCGTGGTCCTGGTGGGAATGGCGGCGGGCAGGGATGCCATATCCGGCAGCGGTGCCGCAACGGGCGCGGCGGGCGGGTGTCGCTGGCGGCGGGGTTCGAAAGCGACGTTCTGGCGCGCGCATGTGGCGGGAAAGGGCATGCTGGAACGGGTGTTTCACGTGAAACGCGGCGGCGGGTCGGGGGCCGATTCGCGAGTCGGGCCAAGGGCTTGGCGGGTCTGGGGTCCGATTCGGGCGACGTATTTTTATTTTTTAAAAAATCTATTGATTCCAACCATATATATCCCTATCTTCGACTCATAAAAGCGTTCGGAACCCCTCTATCCCCCCCTAGGGAACCGGCGCCGCCATAACCAATGAGACGACCCAGCGCCGGTCTTCCGGTCGGCGTTACCCCTCCATTAGGCGATTTCGGTCGCCCCTTTGAGCATGGAGCCAGCGATGGCCAAATCATTCACCCCCGTGCTGGTGCTGGCCGCCCTGATGCTGTCGGCGTGCGGCGAAACCACCACCGAGCGGGCCGCCACGGGCGGCGGCATCGGTGCGGTGGCCGGTAGCCTGATCGGCCTCGGAATTCCCGGTTTCTCGTGGTGGGGCGGCGCCTTGCTGGGCGCCGGCGCGGGCGCCGTCATCGGCGCCGTGACGATGCCCGAGAAAAAGGCGCCGTAGCTCGCCAGAATCCGTCGGGACGCCGCTTCGGAAGCCGATTGCGGGCGCCGGGGCCGCTTCCGGCGACCAAACCGACCCTCGACACGCCGTCGCGACACCTCGACATACCCCGCAACGCACCCGAAAGCGCCTTCGCGCACCGGTTTCGACCGGTTTCGGTACCGCTCCCGCAACGCTCGCCGGCCGGCTTCCGCCCCCGAATCGGGCTGCCCCGACCCGCCTTGCCGACACGAAACCGCTGTCGCCGTGATATTTCCGGCTATTTCATCCGGGTAAAATCCCGACCGTCGAGGGCCCTCCGTCGAGGGCGGGTCGATCCGTGCCGGAGCCGGACGCCGGCGATCGCGATCGCGACCGCCGCGTCCGCGTTGCCGCCCCGGGTCGGGCTTTCCGGCCCGCGCCGACGACACGAAACCGCTGTCGCCGTTGCACCACCGGCTATTTCATCCGGGTAAAATCCAGACCGCCGAGGGCGCCCCCGACGGTGCTCGCGGCGACGCGAAAACGCGCCCCCCCGGCACGGGATGTCGGCGATGCCGTCGGTGTTGACGTGGAGCGCCGGGACGCCGCCGCCGGCCGCCCGGCTGGCGAGCTCGGCGGCCGACCGTCGAGGGCGTCCCCGACGGCGCTCTCGGTGACTCGAGAAGCGCGCCCCGTCAGAACAAAATATCGGCCATCGTGATCGACGCCCCGATACCCGTCACCACCAGCGCGAGGTCGTTGCCGGCGATGCCGTCGACGTTGGCGTAGACCGCCGACACGAAGCCGCCGGCCGCCAGGATCGTCACCTCGGCCGAGGTGATCGCGAAGGCGGTGAAGTCGAGCTTTTCGCTGCCGGGCGCGAAGTCGGCGATCGAATCGTAGCCGGTGACCAGGTTGCTGTCGGTGGCGGCGCGGTAGACGAAGCGGTCGGTGCCGCCACCGCCGTAGAGCAGATCGGCACCACCACCGCCGGTCAGGGTGTTGGCGGTGGCGTCGCCGACCAGCGAATCCGCATCCGAGCCGCCGATCAGGTTCTCGACCGCATTGTAGACGTCGTTGAGCACCAGCGTGCCGAGCCCGTCGGTAACCCAGCCAGCCACCACGTTGAGGTCGGCGTATACGCGCGTCGTGGCGAATTCGTACGACGCGGTGTCCGATCCAGTATCGCCCCACAGCTGGTTGTAGGTGCAGCTGCCGCCGACGCCGCCGTTCAGGAGATCGTCGCCGCCAAACCCGAACAGCAGATCGGTGCCGCCGCCGCCGAACAGGGTGTTGGCGGCGGCGTCGGTGCCGACGAGGATGTCGTTGCCGGAACCGCCGATGGCGACCTCGACCGAGTTCATCAGGTCATTCAGCACGTATCCCGAACCATTGTCGACATGGCCTGCGGGCGCCCGCAGATCGACGAAGACGTTGCCGTTCTCGGCCGAATAGTCGGCGGTGTCGATGCCGTTGCCGCCCCACAGCTGGTTGAAGCTGACCGCCGCGTGGCCGCCGCCGACGAAGACGTCGTTGCCGTCGCCGCCGAACAGCAGATCGTCGGTGGCGCCGCCGCCGCCGTCGAGGCGGTTGGCGTTGCCGTCGCCGGCCAGCACGTCGGCATTCGTGCCGCCAACCAGGTTCTCGATGCCGCTCAGCAGGTCGGTGAAGACGCCCGCGACGTGGCCGCCGCCGGAATTCAGGTCGGCGTAGATCGTCCCGACGTTGCCGGCGTAGGAGACGGTGTCGATGCCGTCGCCGCCATCGACGACGTTGAAGGTTCCCGGGCCGGCCTGGCCGTCGACCAGCACGTCGTTGCCGGCCCCGCCGCGCACCGTGTCGGCGCCGCTCTGGCCGTCGAGCGTATCGTTGCCGGTGCCGCCGAATATCCTGTCGTTGGAACTCGCGCCGGTGATCGTCGCGTCGACGCTCGCGAGGACGTGGACCTCCTCGATGTTGGCGCCGATCGCGACGGCGCCGCCCACCAGCACGTCGATCCGGTCGCTGCCTTCGTCGGCGTACTCGATGGCGAGGTCGCCGGCATCGTCGAGGGTGAAAACGTCGTTGCCGGTGCCTCCGACCAAGGTGTCGTCGCCGCCGTAGCCGCGCAGCAGATCGTTGCCGCCGCCGCCCGCCAGGATGTTGGCGCCGCCGCCGCCCGACAGCATGTCGTCGAAAGCCGAACCGGTCGCGTTCTCGATCGACGCCAGGGTGTCGAAACCCTGGCCGGCGGCGAGGCCGGTCGCGAGGTCGACGATCACCGCGCCGCCACCGGCGTAGCTCGCCAGATCGATGCCGTCGCCGCCGGCCAGCTGGTCGTTGCCCTCGCCGCCCGCGAGCACGTCGTTGCCGGTGTCGCCCTGCATCGTGTCGTCGCCGGCGTCGCCGACCAGCCAGTCGGCCCCGGAGCCGCCGTCGACCAGATCGTTGCCCTCGCCGCCGTACACCGAGTCGTCGTCGGCGCCGGCCAGGCTGTCGGCGAACGCCAGACCACCGGCGATGGTGTCGTCGCCGGCGCCCCCGTAGATCAGGTCGTTGGCTTCGGCGCCGAGCACCAGATCCACGCCGCCGCCGCCGTAGACGGTGTCGGCGCCGTCGAGCGCGGAGGCCACGCCGACGCCGCCGGCGATCAGGTCGGCGAACTCGCCGCCGTAGACGATGTCGGCGCCGTCGCCGCCGACGAGGGTGTCGGCGCCGCCCGCGCCGGTCGCGAAGGCGCCCTCCGCGACGCCGTCGCCGCGCAGCAGGTCGTCGCCGCCGCCGCCGTAGAGCTGGTCGGCGTCTTGCGATCCCAGCAGCGTATCGTTGCCCGCGTCGCCGTGCGCCTGGTCGGCGCCGAGGCCGCCGTCGAGGCTGTCGGCGGCGTCGCCGCTGTACAGCCGGTCGTCCTCCGGGCCTCCGTCGGCGACGTCGTTGTCGGCGCCGCCGTAGAGCGTGTCGATGCCGGTGCCGCCGGCCATGGTGTCGCCGCCGTCGCCGGCCTCGATGGTGTCGGCGCCGTCGCCGCCGTCGAGCGTGTCGGCGCCGCCGTCGCCCCGCAGGCTGTCGTCGTCGGCTTCGCCCGACAGGACATCGGCCGAGTCGCCGCCGATCAGCGTGTCGTCGCCGCCGTCGCCGTGGAAGCTGTTGTTGCCGGTATAGGCGGCGGCGTAGTCGATGCCGGCGCCGCCGTAGAACGTCATTGTCCCGCCGGCACCGGGGACATGCTCGAAGGCGCCGTTCACGTCGCCGGTCGAGAAGAAATCGTCGCCGTCGCCGGCGTAGATGGTGTCGACGCCGTGGGCGGTGATGATCGTGTCGTTCTGCAGGCCGCCGAACAGCGTGTCGTCGCCGAGGTCGCCGACGATGAGGTCGACGCCGTTGCCACCCTGGACGGTGTCGTTGCCCGCGCCGCCGTGCAGGAAGTTCCGGCCGCTGCCCACGACGATCAGGACGTCGTCGCCGTCCTCGCCTTAGAGGCGGTTGTTGTCGTGGGGTCCCTCGAACTGGACGCGATCGTTGTCGCTGCCGCCATACAACGTGTCGGGGCCGGTGCCGTTGCCGCCGGCCAGCGAGGAGCTGTTGTGGCCGCCGGTGATCGTGTCGTCGCCGCCCAGACCCAGGAGCACGTCGCCGGAACCGTCGGCGGGACCGTCGGTGAAGGTGTCGTTGCCGAAGCCACCATAGATCGTCGTCATGGGTCACCCCGTCCGACAGGAGCAGGCCGGCGGCGCGACGACTGGAAGTCGGGAGGCCGGAAAGGCGAGGCGGGAAGCCCGTGCACTTCCCGAACCTCGCGGGTCCGGGTGCCATCCTGTCGCGGCGACAATGGACCCGAACGCGGGGTGGCACAAGGTCGCCTGGCCGCGCCGGGCGGCGAGCTGTATCGGCCGCCGCCGCGGTCGCCGGCGATGATCGCGTGGCGTCTGCCGCCAAACCGGCCGCCCTCGAAATACCTCGATTCCGACGCGATCCAGACGCCGGCCGGGTGCTGACTCCGGTCGAGCGCGCAATGCCGGTCCGGTCTCCCGGCAACCCCGGCGGCGCGCCACGGGAGCGTGTCATGTCCATCTCGTCGAAACTCGCGATCGTCGTCCTGCCGGCCATGCTGCTGGTGGCG
>CAMDVZ010000097.1 GCA_945878895.1 Caenispirillum bisanense
AGCCGCGCGCTGGCGTCGAGATCCAGCTGCGAGGACACGTGGGCGACGATGCTGGACCAGCGATCCAGCCGGGGCGATGCGAGGGGCATCCATGTCCAGAATCACGCCCCAATACCCCGCGTCAAGGCTTATCCTAGCGCCTATGGGGCGTCGCCCCGTCAGTCCGCCGCGCCGGTCGTCGCCTTCGCCGCTGCCTCGGCCCGCACCGCCTCGGCGTCGGGGCCGGTGTAGAATTCCGGGTACCATTGGCGGATCGCCGGTCCCGACGAGGACCACGAATGGCAGGTGTTCATCACGTTGGGCGGGCGCGCTTCGCGTGCGGACTTCGGTTCGGCCGGTGGCAGGCGACCCTCGGCGCGGGCGGTCTCGGTCCAGGCGTCGTGCAGCTCCTCGGCCTTGTCGGAGGAGATGGTCTGGAACGCCGCCGTCGCCAGCGGCCGCAGCAATTCGACCAGATGGGTGCAGCCCTGGGTGCCGCCGACCAGCTCGTGGACCTTCTTGTGGAAGCCGCCGGCGATCCGCAATCCGATCAGCTTCCGGAAGTTCTGCGTCACGTCGGGACAGATCCGGTAGGGCGAATTGTCCATGATTGCCTCGACGTCGTGGATCACGAGGCGGCGGTCGAGCGTCAGGCGGATGCGCATGTTGTGGACGTAGTCGCCCGGCCGCATCTGGCCGCGCCAGTCGCCCTCGTGCTCGTAGGTCTTCTCGTCGGTGATGTGGCCCTCGAGGTCGAACAGGCCATCGTCGCGGAAATAGCCGGTGCAGGTCACCTTGCGGGTGTGGAGATGGCGGCGCGCGACGGGCGCGGACAACGGCATGGGAATTCTCTCGGTGTGAACGACGGTTCAGGATGGCGGGACTATAGCGATCCGATGTTGCGGTGCAACAGCGGGCGTATCGGGGCAGCCGTGCGGCGGGATGTTCCGAAGGCGCGCCACCACGCGGCTTCGACACGGCGCACGGCCGGCATGATCGCCCCGCCACACTTGCATCCGCCCGGCCGCGTGGCCCACCATGGCCGCACATCGCCGCGTCGACGCGGCACGGGGGAGAGACGCGATGCAATTCGGGATAGCGCTGCCGACGGCCGCGGATTCGTGGAAGATGGCCAAACGGGCCGAGGAACTGGGCTTCAGCCACGCCTGGTTCTACGACACCCAGATGCTGAGCGCCGACTGCTTCGTCGCCATGGGTGCCGCCGCCATCCACACCTCGACGATCCGGCTCGGCACCGGCGTCGCGATCCCCTCCAACCGGATCGCGCCGGTCACCGCCAACGCGCTGGCCACGCTCAACAGCCTCGCGCCCGGCCGGATCGATTTCGGCGTCGGCACCGGTTTCACCGGCCGGCGCGCCATGGGTTTTGGCGCCATGAAGCAGCGCGACATGGAAATCCACATCGACCAGGTGATGGCGCTGCTGCGCGACGAGACTATCGATTTCGAGATGGAAGGCAAACACCGCAAGATCCGCTTCCTCAATCCGGAGCTGGGCCTGATCAACACCCGCGATCCGGTGGCGCTGCACATTTCCGCGTTCGGCCCGCGCAGCCGCGGCCTGACCGCCAAACTCGGCGCCGGCTGGATCAATTTCGTCAGTGGCGTCGAGGTCGGCAACCGCGACCTCAAGGAAATGCAAACCGCCTGGGCGCAGGCCGGGCGTCCGCTCTCCACGCTGCCGGCCTGCGCGTTCGCGCTGGGCTGCGTGCTGGCCGAGGGCGAAGCCGCCGACTCCGATCGCGCCATGGCCCAGGCCGGTCCGCGGGCGGCGGTCATGTTGCATCGTGCCGCCGACCAGGTGCTGTCGGGCCTGCCGGTGGTCGGTGGCATGCCCGCGGCCTGGGATGCCGCCATGGCAGGCTACATCGAGGTTGCCCGGACATTCGAACCCAAGGACGCGCCGTGGCTGATGAACCACCGCGGCCACCTGATGTTCGTGAAGCCGGAGGAGCGCCCCTTCGTCACCGCCGACCTGATCCGCGCCACCACGTTCACCGCCACCGGGGCCGAAATCGTCAAGCGGATCAAGGCCCTGGGCGCGGCCGGCTACACCCAGTTCACGATCCAGCTGATACCCGGCCAGGAACGCGCCATCGACGACTGGGCACGGATCATGAAGGCGGTGGGGTGAGGGTGCGCTACCGCCCCTCCGCGGGCGTGCGGGTAACCAGCGCCAGGGCATGCAGGCCGGCGGCGAATTCTTCCTTCAGCAGGTCGTAGACCAGCCGCTGGCGCGCGACGCGGCTTTTGCCCGCGAAGGCGGCCGAGACGATCTCGACGGTGAAATGCGATTCGCCGCCCTCGCGGTGGCCGGAATGGCCCGCGTGTTTCGATGAATCGTCGGTGATCGCGATCCAGTCGGGCGCGAGGCCCGCGCGCAGTTTGCGGTCGATCGAGTCGGCGACGGCGCCCATGGTCGATTTCCTCGGCTGGTCGGTGGCCAGGCGCCCTCTTGGCACGCCCGCGATGCTGCCGCATATATCCGATATGGCCGGATCGACACGCAAATCTCTTCGCAAGGGCGGACCACCGCCGCCCTCGGGGCGGGTGTGCGAGCACGCCGGCTGTTCGGACCCCGGCGACTACCGGGCGCCCAAATCGCGCGTGCAGCTCAACGAATTCCGCTGGTTCTGCATCGAGCACGTGCGGGAGTACAACGCCGGCTGGAATTATTACCAGGGCATGTCGGAGCCCGAGATCGAGGCCCAGATCCGCGCCGACACGACGTGGCGACGGCCGACCTGGCCGCTGGGCGGCAAGCCCAACCCCAGCCACGACAGCGATCCGTTCGATCTGCTCTACGATCCCTACGACATCCTGAGCGCCGCCAGCGCCGGCGCCCGCAAGCGCGGTGCCCGCCGCAAGGGGCCTGACGGCAACAAGCTGACGCCCGACGAACAGCAGGCGCTCCAGGTGCTCGAACTCGACTGGCCCCAGACGCTCGACACGGTGAAGGTGCGCTACAAGAAGCTCGTGAAGCTGCATCACCCCGACGCCAACGGCGGCGACAAGGACGCCGAGGAGCGGCTGAAGGTCATCAACCAAGCGTACTCGACGCTGAAGCAAAGCGCGAACTTCGCAGCGTAAAAAGCGCGAACTTCGCAGCGTAAGAGGTGTCGGTCAGATTGATACTGGCCGCCTTCGATCTCTAGGAACGCGATATCTGCCATGCATCATCAGATATCGATCAAGTGCCTGGCATGAAACGCCGCTCCGCGAGCTTACAGATTTCATGAAACTACGCAGGCCCTCAATGTCTCTCCAATGGCGCGGTACTACGGTCGAGTGGTGTCCATTCCTGACCTGCCCAACCAGCGAATTCATGCTTCTGAAATTATGCTGATCAATGATCGGCACTTCATCCGGCATCGCGAGATGCGTTAGAAACGCGGCAGTGATATACGGAGCATGTTTCCGCCAATGGTCGAACGTTCCCTTCGCGCTTGGGCGCACAGTTAGGCGGCCAAATTCGAGCCATTCTTTCCCGAGCTTGGAGATTAGATCTTTATGATGCTGAGGGAAATTACACTTTCCCCAATGACCCCATTTCCACTTTAGTGCTACTTCAACGTCCTCTGATTCGGCCGTATTAGAAAAAAATTTTTCTCTTAGTCGTAGATATATATCCGGGGGATATTTTCATTCGTCATAGCGTTCAACGATTTCTTTAAAGTCATGTCTTATTGCGTTCGCAATAGATTCTGCTTCTGCGGAGGATAAAATAATCACGCTCATTCTCCTGAACTACGTTGCGAACGTCTGTAAGAGATAAATTATCTATCAATATACGCTACAATGAATACTGATTTAATTCAATAAGATTTGCAAACTATTTACACAGCAAGCGGCGCTTTATTTTCTCGAAACACGTCGACATCCAATTGTTGGCGGATGACGTGAAAAGCCCGAGCGCTAAACTCCACCGCCCTACCCGCGCGACAGCAGGTACAACAGCGCCACGTTCGCCACCGCCAACACCACGGCCGCGGCGCGCCACAGCGCCACGGGATTGCGTTCGATCAGCGGCCGCGGGCGCTCGTAGCCGCCCTCGGGGCTGGGCCGGTTCAAGTCCGCGACGAAGGCCGACAGCGCCTCGGTGCGCTCGGCGGGACGCTTGTGGACGGCCTGCGCGAGTGCGGCGTCGAGCGGCACCGCGATGTCGTCGCGCACCCGCCAGGCCGGCACGTAGGCCAGCCGCGCCACGTCGCGGGCGTTGGCGAAACCTTTGCCGTAGGGCAGCGCGCCGGTCAGCATCTCATAGGTCAGCACGCCCAGCGCGTAGATGTCGGACCGGTCGGTCGGGCGTTCGCCGAGGTGATATTCCGGCGCGGTGTAGTCGATGGTGCCGACGAGCCGCGGGCGCTCGACGGACGAGGCCATCTCGTCGAGGCCGGCGGCGCGGGCGGAGCCGAAATCGATGATCTTCACCGCCCCGTGGCGATCGATCATGACGTTCCCGGGCTTGAGGTCCTGGTGGATGATCTCCTTGCGGTGGAAGGCCTGGAGGCCTTTGGCGATCTGACCGACGATGTCGCGCACCGCCCCTATGTCGGGACGCGGATTCTCGTCCATCCACTGGCGCAAGGTGCGGGCCTCGAAATACTCGGTCGCGATGTAGAGATGGCGGCGCGGCCGGTCCGGCGGCAGCACCTTCAGCACGTGCGGGCTCGCCACCAGCCGGCCAACCCACTCCTCGCGGCCGAACATCTCGATATAGACGGGATCGTCCTCGAAATTGACCGACGGCGTTTTCAGCACCGCCATGGCGCCGCTCGCCTCGTCGCGGGCCAGATAGACCTGGGTGCGCTTGCTGGCGTGCAGTTCGCGCACGATGGCGTAGCCGTCGAAGCGCATGCCCGGCGCCAGTTCGGGCGGAAACGGCAGCGCGGCCAGCGCGCGGACGTGGCCCGCCTCGTCGGGACGGCCGGAATCCTCGATCCGCACGATCTGGCAGGTCAGGTTGTCGTCGCTGCCGTTCTCCAGCGCGCGCGCCACGATGCGTTCCGCGGCGGCGGCGAGATCGCCCGCGTTGGCCGCCACGATGGACGCGAACTCGGCCGGTGGCAGATGGTCGTGCACCCCGTCGGTGGTGAACAACAGGACATCGCCGGCCTCGACCGGTTCGGCGCGGTAGTCGACCTCGATGTTCTGGCCCATGCCGAAGGCGCGCGCGAGATGCTCGCGGCCGCGCCCGATGCGGACTCGGTGATCGCGCGTCAGCGGCTCGACCATGCCCTCGCGCAGGCGGGCGATGCGGCTGTCGCCGGCATGGAAGACGTGCGCGGTGCCGCCCTTGAGCACGAGGCCCGAGAAGGTGGTGACCATGCCGCGCTCGGAATCATGCTGGCGCTGGCCCTGGGCGTGCAGCCAGCCATTGACGGCACGCAGCACGACGCCGACCGACTTCTTCACGCTCCACGAGGCGTGCGTGCAGAAATAGTCCTCCAGGAAACTCTTGACGCAGCTTTCGCTGGCTTCCTTGGCGCCCTCGCTGGAGGACATGCCATCGGCGATCGCCATCGCGATGCCGTGGGTGGCGAGCAGCGCCGGCCCCGGCACCACGACGCCCCACGAATCGTCGTTGCGCGCCTTGGCCCCGGCGATCGAGTGCTGGCCGATGGAGACGCGCGGTCCGGTCACGTGACGTCGATCATGGCGATGGTCCCGTCGGGCATTTCCTCGGCGATCTGGCCCTTCGGCTCGTCGACCGCAAGCACGGCGAGCGCCAGACCGGCCACGACCGAGGCCGCGGCAATCAGGAAGAAAGTGCTCGTGTCGACCACCGAATAGATGGCGAGGAACAGCACGCCCCCGACATTGCCGAAGGCGCCGACCATGCCCGCGATCTGGCCGGTCAGGCGCCGCTTGATCATCGGCAGCATGGCGTAGACGGCGCCGTTGCCGGCGTTGACGAACAGCGAGCAGGCGAAGGTGGCGGCGACCGCGAAGGCGATGCCGGTCTTCACGCCCATCAGGCTCATGGCGCCGTAGCCGACACCGGTCCCGAGCAGGCACCAGATCAGCACCCGGCGGCGGCCGAACCGGTCGCTCAGCCAGCCACCGGCGGGGCGCGCGAAGAAGGTGGTCATGCCAAAGCTGGCGCCGAGCAGGCCCGCGGTGGTCAGCGACAGACCGAACGTGTCCTTGAAGAACAGCGGCAGGATCGAGACCACGGCGAGCTCTGAGCCGAAGGTGATCATGTAGGCGACGTCGAGCACCGCCACCTGGCGGAAGCGGTAGCGATAGAGGTCCGGCACCGGTTTGGTGAAAATCGTCCGGTTGATGCGCCAGGTGTCGGCGAGCTGCGCGGCGTAGAGCGCCACCAGGCCCGCGTAGAGCGACCATTCGGCGGTCCGCGAGATCAGCTTCAGGTCGGAGGGTCCGAGTTTCCACACGAGCAGGCCCAGCGCCAGCACCAGCGGCGCCTGCATCAGGCAATAGAGGGCGAAATCGGCCCGGCTGGTCACCTCCATGGCGCCGGCCTTCCTGGGACTGAAATAGGTCGAGCCCTTGGGCGTGTCTTTGACCGACAGGTAGTAGACGGCCGCATACACGAGCGCGACGATGCCGGTCGCGCCGATCGCCCAGCGCCATCCCTCGGGGCCGCCGAACAGCATGGCAAGGGTCGGCAAGGTCACCGCGGCGGCGGCCGAGCCGAAATTGCCGAGACCGGCGTAGAGCCCCTGGGCGTAGCCGGTCTCCTTGGCGGGGAACCATTCGGCGATCATGCGGATGCCGACCACGAAGCCCGCGCCGACGAACCCGAGCAACAGCCGCGTGATCGCCAGCATCTCGAAGGACGTCGCGAGCGCGAAGGCCATGCAGATCAATCCGGAGATCGCCAGCAGGATGGCGTACATCAGGCGCGGCCCCAGCTTGTCGACGAGGATGCCCACGACGATGCGGGCCGGGATGGTGAGCGCCACGTTCATGATCAGCAGCGCGCCCACCTGCTCCTTGCTCAGTCCGAACGTGTCGCGGATCGAGGCCATCAGCGGCGCGTGGTTGAACCAGACGACGAACGTGACGAAGAACGCCAGCCAGCTCAGATGCAGCACCCTGATCCTGGGCTCGCGGCTGAAGAGGCGGATGAATCCGAGGGGCTGGCTGGACATCGTGTCTTTCCGTGCGTGTGGCATCGATTTGCCATTCCCGGCGCACGCCGCGTGCCAAACACGCCATCCGCGATGCCGCAGGCTTGGGCATCGACCCGACAACGCTTGGCGACCGACGCCTGAAAAACAGGCCGGAAATCGGAGTGGCTTAATTTTAGGCACGGCGTGCGGCATCTGCTCGTTCTTGCTGCGATGCAGCAAGCCGAATGCCTCGGCACGACGCGCAAGCGCCATGATCGACCCCGCCGGAAAACATGCCCGGAATCGGTCGTCCGGGGACCGATCGTCTGTCCGCTCGACTCTGGCGCGACTCTTGCTAGCGACTCTTGCCGGTATCGTTTTGCGTCGCAGCAGGAATCGCGATTCCGGTCATCGCGATGCCACGAGGAGGCGGCTCCGGCCGCGGATTGCATGAAGAAAAAACTGGTCGTGATCGGCAACGGCATGGCGCCGGGACGGGCGCTGGAGCGCCTGTTCGACGTGGCGCCGGACGCCTGGGACGTGACGATTTTCAACGCCGAGCCACGAGTCAACTACGACCGCATCATGCTCTCGCCGGTGCTGTCGGGCGAAAAGACGTTCGAGGAGATCGTCATCCACGGCGATGGCTGGTACGTGAAGAACGGCGTCGAGCTCTACAAGGGTTGCAGCGTCACCGCGATCGACCGGGTGGCGAAGACCGTCACGGCGGCGCGCGGCCAGACCGTGCCCTACGACACCCTGCTGATCGCCACGGGATCGCTGCCGATCGTCATTCCGGTGCCCGGCCATACGTTGGCGGGCGTCCTGAGCTATCGCGATCTCGACGACGTGCAGGCGATGCTGCTGGCCGCCAAGTCGCGCGGCAACGCCGTCGTGATCGGCGGCGGCCTGCTGGGACTCGAGGCCGCCGTCGGCCTCAAGGAACAGGGCATGGACGTCACCGTCCTGCATCTGATGCCGACCCTGATGGAACGCCAGCTCGACCCGACCGCGGGTCATCTGCTCGCTAAGGCCATCGAGGCACGCGGCATCCGGGTCATCGTCAAGGCCGACACCAAGGCGATCCTCGGCGAGAAGCGCGTCGAGGCCGTGCTGCTCAAGGACGGCACGCGATTGCCGGCCGATCTCGTGGTCATGGCGGTCGGCATCCGTCCCAACGCGGCGCTGGCGAAGGACGCCGGCCTCGATGTCGGCCGCGGCATCAAGGTCGATGCCTCGATGCGCACCAGCGATCCCGACATCTTCGCGCTGGGCGAATGCGCCGAGACCCATGGCCAGACTTTCGGGCTGGTCGCCCCGCTCTACGAGATGGCCAACGTCGTGGCGGCCCAGCTGGCCGGCGACACCGAGGCGGCGTTCTCGCCCAGCGCGACGGCGACCAAGCTCAAGGTCACCGGCATCAACCTGTTCTCGGCCGGCGATTTCGCCGACGGCGCCGATCGCGAGGAGATCGTGCTGCGCGACGCCGCGCGGGGCGTCTACAAACGGCTGGTGCTGAAGGACAACCGGCTGATCGGCGCGGTGCTGTACGGCGACACCGCCGACGGCGCCTGGTTCTTCGACATGCTCAAGAAGGGCACCGACATCGCCGACCAGCGCGCGACGCTGGTGTTCGGACCGGCCTTCGCGGGGGGCGCCTCCGGGGACCCTACGGCCGCCGTTGCAGCATTGCCCGACGAGGCTGAGATCTGCGGCTGCAACGGCGTGTGCAAGGGCAAGATCACCGGCGCCATCGTCGCCCGGGGACTGAAGACGCTCGACGACGTGCGGGCCCACACCAAGGCGTCGGCGTCGTGCGGCTCCTGCACGGGGCTGGTCGAACAGCTCCTGAAGCTGACGCTTGGCGACTCCTACAATCCCGCCGCCGTGCAGCCGATGTGTCCCTGTACCCGTCACAGCCACGACGACGTTCGGCGCCTCGTCGTCGCCAAGGGTCTCAAGACGATTCCCGACCTGATGCAGGCACTGGAGTGGAAGACCTCGTGCGGCTGCGCCAAATGCCGGCCGGCGCTCAACTACTACCTGCTGGCGACGTGGCCGGGCGCGTACGAGGACGACGGCCAGTCGCGCTACATCAACGAACGCGTCCACGCCAACATCCAGAAGGACGGCACCTATTCCGTGGTGCCCCGCATGTGGGGTGGCGTGACCAGCGCCAACGAATTGCGCGCCATCGCCGACGTCGTCGACAAGTTCGCGATACCCATGGTCAAGGTGACCGGCGGCCAGCGCGTCGACATGCTGGGCGTGAAGAAGGAAGACCTGCCGGCGGTATGGGCCGACCTCAACAAGGCCGGCATGGTCTCGGGCCACGCCTACGCCAAGGGCCTGCGCACGGTGAAGACGTGTGTCGGCACCGACTGGTGCCGCTTCGGCACCCGGGACTCGACCGGCCTCGGCGTGAAGCTCGAAAAATTCCTGTGGGGCTCGTGGACGCCGGCCAAGGTCAAGATGGCGGTGTCGGGTTGTCCGAGGAATTGTTCGGAAGCGACCTGCAAGGACGTCGGCGTGATCTGCGTCGAGAGCGGCTACGACATCCATTTCGCCGGTGCCGCCGGTCTCGACATCAAGGGCACCGAGGTGCTCGGCCATGTCGACACCGAGGAGGAAACCATCGAGGCGATCGCCGCCCTCGTCCAGCTCTACCGCGAGCAGGGCCGCTACCTCGAGCGCATCTACAAATGGGCCAAACGGGTCGGCTACGACACGGTGCGCACGCAGATCCTGGCCGAACCGGACAGGCGCAAGGCGCTCTACGAGCGCTTCGTGTACTCGCAGCGCTTCGCCCAGTCCGACCCGTGGGCCGAACGCGCCAACGGCAAGGACGCGCACGAGTTCGCGGCCATGGCCGATCTCACCCTGAAGGTTGCCGCCGAATGAGCGCCATATCGACCAAACCCGGTTCCTGGGTCGATGTCGGCGCCATCGACGCGATCCCGGTCCGGGGCGCCCGGGTGATCAAGACCCCGGCCGGCTGCGTCGCGGTGTTCCGCACCGCCGACGACCGTGCCTTCGCCATCGAGGACGCTTGCCCACACAAGGCCGGACCTCTGAGCCAGGGCATCGTCCACGACGGCGCCGTGACCTGTCCGCTGCACAACTGGGTCATCGATCTCACCAGCGGCAAGGCACGCGGCGCCGACGTGGGCGCGGTGCGGACTTTCGGGCTGAAAATCGAGGCTGGCCGCATCCTGCTCGACGTCGCCGCGCTGGCGCCGGCGCGCGCCGCCTGAGCCCACATCGGGACATATCGCGCGCCGCCGGATTGCATCGATTCGGCGCGCGGACGGCGATTCGCCCCTACTCGCTTGTAATTCCAAGGAATTCCGCCTGACGGCGAGTCGGACCCTGCGTCGAAATAGGACAGCATTTCAGCCCTTGCGGCGGGGCATACGGCCTGCCATCCTCCGCTACCCCCCGGCGACGCGCCGGGTTTTCCATGTTGGAACCTTCAGCGATGACGTCCGCCGCCCTACCACAAGTTCCCGATATCAAGGTTTCCGTCCGCGAGTTGTTCGGAATCGACAGCGACATGATGGTTCCGGCGTTCAAGGCGCCTTCGGAGCACGTGCCGGTCGTCGATCAGGACTACCTGTTCGACCACGACACGACGCTCGCCATCCTCGCGGGCTTCGCGCACAACCGGCGCGTCATGGTCCAGGGCTACCACGGCACCGGCAAGTCGACCCACATCGAGCAGATCGCGGCGCGCCTGAACTGGCCCTGCATCCGCGTCAACCTCGACAGCCACATCAGCCGCATCGACCTGATCGGCAAGGACGCCATCGTGCTGCGCGACGGCATGCAGGTGACGGAATATCGCGAAGGCATCCTGCCCTACGCCCTGCAGAGCCCCACCGCGCTGGTGTTCGACGAATACGACGCCGGCCGCGCCGACGTGATGTTCGTGATCCAGCGCGTGCTGGAAGTCGAGGGCAAGCTGACCCTGCTCGACCAGAACAAGGTCATCCGCCCGCACCCCTCGTTCCGCCTGTTCTCCACCGCCAACACGGTCGGGCTCGGCGACACGACCGGCCTCTATCACGGCACCCAGCAGATCAACCAGGGCCAGATGGATCGCTGGTCGATCGTGACGGTGCTGAACTACCTGCCGCACGACCAGGAAGTCGGCATCGTGCTGGCGAAGGCCAAGAGCTGGAACACCGACGCCGGTCGCAAGACTATCGGCAACATGGTGGCGATGGCGGAACTGACGCGCGCGGGCTTCGTGGCCGGCGACATCTCCACCGTGATGTCGCCGCGCACCGTCATCACGTGGGCGCAGAACGCCGACATCTTCGGCGACATCGGTTTCGCCTTCCGCCTGACTTTCCTCAACAAGTGCGACGAGGTCGAGCGCACCACGGTCGCCGAGTACTACCAACGCTGCTTCGGCAAGGAACTGCCGATGGGCGTTGGCAAGGCGAAGCTGGTCTGACCGGCGACATCGCGGGGACACCGACGTGGCCAACGCCAAGGACTCCAGTCCGCTGGAGGCGTTCCGTCTCCTGACGGCCGCCACCATGCGCGCGGTGTCGCGCAAGGACATCAACGTCACCTTCGTGCCCGACGGCGGCCAGATGATGGGAACCGAGGCACGCCTGCCGGTGCCCGCCCGCGACCTGCCGCCCGACGACGTGGCGCGCGCGCGGGGCGAATCCGATTCGCTGGCGCTCAAGATGCGCCACCACGACCGCCGCATGCATCTCAAGCGCATGCCCACGGGCGAGGCCGCGCGGGCCGTCTACGACATCGTCGAGCAGGTTCGCGTCGAGGCGCTGGGAGCCCGCCGCATGCCCGGCGTGGCGCAGAACCTGAACGCCGTCTGGAACGAGCGCTGCGAGCAGAAAGGCTACCGCCGGGTCAAGTCGCGCGACGACGCGCAATTCTCCGACGTGGTCGGCCTGATGGTGCGCGAGAAGCTGCTGGGCGAGGCGCCGCCGGAAGCCGCCCGCGCCATGGTCGACCTGTTCCGCAAGGAAGTCGAGGACGCCGCCGGCCAGGATTTCGACAAGCTCGCCGACACCGTCGCCAACCAGGACCAGTTCGCCCGCGCCCTGCGGCGACTGATCAAGGACCTGTCGCTGTCGGACGACAGCGCCGACATGGACGACGAGTCGAGCGACGACCAGGACGCGTCCGAGAACCCCGAAGGCGAGTCCAACGAAACCGGCGAGGACGGCCAGGATTCGAGCGAGACGCACGGCTACGGCGCCTCCGGCGAGGAGACCGACGACACGTCCGAACAGGACGACGCCTCGGAAACCGTCGCCGACCAGGCCCAGACCGAAATGCAGATGGGGGCCGGCGACGAGGACGAGCCCGGTCGCGCCGAACGGCCCTGGCTGCCGCCGGGCGCGCTCAGCAACGAGCCGCGCGGCCAGCAATACCACCCCTTCACCGACAAGTTCGACGAGGTGGTCGACGCCCCTGATCTGTGCGACGCCGACGAGCTCGCGCGCCTGCGGGCCCATCTCGACCAGCAGCTCAGCCACCTCTCGGGCGTTATCGGCAAGCTGGCCAACCGCCTGCAACGCCGTCTGATGGCGCAGCAGAACCGGTCCTGGGAGTTCGATCTCGAGGAGGGCACGCTCGACGCGGCCCGTCTGGCCCGCATCATCGCCAACCCGATGACGCCGCTGTCCTTCAAGCAGGAGCAGGACACCACCTTCCGCGACACCGTGGTGTCGCTGCTGATCGACAAGTCCGGCTCCATGCGCGGCCGGCCGATCACGGTGGCGGCGATGAGCGCCGACATCCTCGCCCGCACGCGCGAGCGCTGCGGCGTCAAGGTCGAGATTCTCGGCTTCACGACGCGCGCGTGGAAGGGCGGCCAGAGCCGCGAGCAGTGGCTGTCGGCCGGCAAGCCCGCCAATCCGGGCCGCCTCAACG
>CAMDVZ010000098.1 GCA_945878895.1 Caenispirillum bisanense
CGTCGTGCCACCGGATCCGCCGGCAAGTTCAACTTCGGAGCGATCACCCCCAGGGTGAACGACGGCAGGCGGTGCTTCGTGGGTCATGCCCTTGAGTTTGCACGATTCTCACCCAACAAGCCGACTCCCAACTGCCGTTTTTAGGTTGAAGCGACCGCGCCTCGGGGCGATGCTTCGCTTCTTCGCCGTCGCCGGACGGGGGTCCCCGCACGTCCCGCGGCGGTGACGGGAATCGGTGATGTCGCCGGTCGGCGCGCCGGCGGAAAAGCCCGGCAGCCGACGCTTGCCGATGGGTCGTACGCCCGGCGTCTACCGGCCTGGCATCGCCGTCGCGCCGGCAACGGCTTCGGCAACGGCGTCCGCGATGGTCGACCTGTATTCGACCGGTGGACCACCGACGCCATGCGCCAGCAAGACGCGGCGCACGGCGATGTTCGCGGCCGTGAGGTAAACCCGCACCTCGCCGCGCGCGGCCCTGCGGGCGACGGCGGCGATGGCGTTGGCTGCGGTTGAACCGAGGAAGGGCACGGCTGCGAAGTCGATCACCAGCGTCTTGCGGCGATCCCCGATGTTCTCCAGCGCGGCATCGACGGTGGTGGCGGCGCCGAAAAAGAACGCGCCCGAAATCCGGTAGACCGCGATGTCCGGGTTGGCCGCCAAGGCGGCATCGTAGGGGGTGCGCGCGGAGCCCGCGTCGTCGGCCCGATCGTCCTCGCCCGCCGGCGCGTGCGCGGCGACGGCCGTAGTCCTGGCCATGTGACCGATGAACAGCAGCGCCGCCAGCGCGAAGCCGACCACGATGCCCTCGGTGAGATCGCGGAACACCGTCAGCAGGAATGTCGCGAGCAGCACCACCGCATCGCCGCGCGAAGCGCGCAGGAGTGTCATGAAATCATGCCGGTCCGCCATGTTCCACGCGACGATCGTCAGAACCCCCGCCAGCGCCGCGAGCGGAATGAACGAGGCCAGCGGCGCCGCCACCAGCATGAAGGCCAGCAGGAAGACCGAATGCAGCATGCCCGCCACGGGGCCGCGACCGCCGGCCCGCACGTTGGTGGCGGTGCGCGCGATGGTTCCCGTCGCGCAAATGCCGCCGGACAGAGCCGAACCGATATTGGCGACGCCCAGCGCGACCAGCTCGCAATTGGAACGGTGACGACGGCCGGTCATGCCGTCGGCGACCACGGCGGAAAGCAGCGATTCGATCGCGCCCAGCAGGGCGAACGCGACGGCATCGGGCAGCACGGCCACGATCTTCGCCCACGACACCGGTGGCAGCGACGGCGCCGGCAGGGTGCTCGGGATGCCGCCGAAGCGGCTGCCGATGGTTTCGACGGGCAGGCCGAACGCCCACGTCGCCAGCCCCGCCGCGATCACCGCGATCAGCAGACCGGGCCAGGTCGGGCGGAAGCGCTTGAAGCCCTGGATGACGGCGATGGTGCCAAGCGCCAGCGCGACCGCGATCCAGTTGATGGTATGGACGGCGCCCGCCAGCATTTCGACTTTGGGCACGATCTCGCCCGGCTCCCTGCCCGTCAGCGTCAGGCCGAGCAAGTCGCGGATCTGGCTGGCGAAGATGATGACGGCGATGCCGGCGGTGAAGCCCACCGTCACCGGAAACGGGATGAACCTGATGTAGGTTCCCAGCCGCATGAAGCCGATCGCCATCGTCATGATACCGGCCAACACCATGGCGAGCGCGACGCCCTCGATGCCGTGCCGCGCAACCGATGCCGACACCAGCACGATGAAGGCGCCGGCCGGGCCGCCGATCTGGAACCGGCTGCCGCCCAGCAGCGAGATGAGGAAGCCGCCGACGATCGCCGTGTAGAGCCCCCGGTCGGGTGTCGTCCCCGATGCGATGGCGATCGCCATCGAGAGCGGCAGCGCGACGATGGCGACGGTCAGACCCGCCACGACGTCGGCGCGGAGATCGGCCAGACCATAGCCCTCGCGCAAGACCGTGATCAGCTTGGGCGTGAAGAGATTGACGAAGCCCGGCGGCGACGCAGTCGGGTCGGTACGGGTCTGTGTCATCGGCGTCGGGTGCCTCGCGTCGAAATGCCGGGCCGGCGCTGCCGTCCCGAGCCATCGTTCGTGGATGCCGCCGTCAGTATATCACACTTAATCGCTGTTGAACTTCCGCCTCCCGTCGCTTTCCAAGGCAGTCGGGGGACCAGCGCTTCGATCGAATGCCTGGCGCGGGCTGCTCCAAACGAGGTTTCGCTTCCGCGCGGCCGCGCCACCGATCCGGAGACGATGCCGAAGCGCCGCTACCCGATTGCCCCGAGGCCATCGCGCCATCCAGCCAACACCCCCCACCTGGCGGTTTCGGCTGGATGGCGCCGATTTCGGTTGGACGGGGTTGATTTCGGCTGGATCGGGCTGCTTTCGGCTGGACGGGTGGCCAAGTCGAGTGGACGCTCGGCGCATTTCGGCTGGACAAAGGCTGGACGCGACTGCCCCGGCGCTGGATGGCGCCGGGATCGAGTAGATCGACCTTCGTGCATATTTTATCGAGCATTGTCGTATCTCCCCTTCGAGCGACGGCCCGTCGGTACAGATATAATATTCTAATTATGGCTTTAAAGGGATGCCCTTCGAAAACATCGGGGGACCGACGCATTCGATCCAGGCGCTTCGCCTGCGCAGGCTTCGCTTCGTCCCGGCCACGTCGTCGATCCGGCGATGGCGCCGGACCACCTTTGCCGATTGACCCGCGTCGCTTCCCTCGCGCCGCCTGCTATGGTGGTTGCCGACATAGCGCGACGTAACAGGGGAGTGCCATTTCATGCTGCCACAGGCGGTCGATTTCCGGGCCGAGGCCGACGATTTGCACGGGCTGCTGACGACGTTGACGGAGGCCGACTGGAGCCGGCCGACCAGCTTCAAGGGCTGGACCGTCAACGACGTGATGCAGCATCTGCACGACGGCGATCTGCTGGCCGCGGCGTCGGTGGCGGGCGCCGAGGCTTTCGCGGCACGCCGCGCCGAGGTTGCCGCCCGACGCGCCGCCGGCATGACGCGGGTTCAGGAGGCGCGTGAGCGGTTCGGCGACCTGGTCGGCCGCAAGCTGCTCGATCGCTGGCACGCGACCATGACCGATCTCTGCGACAAGCTCTCGGCGATGGCGCCCGACGCGCGACTGAAATGGGCCGGCCCCGACATGGGCGTGCGCATGTTCACGCCGGCGCGCCAGATGGATCCGTGGGCGCACGGCCAGGAAATAGTCGACCTGATGGGCGCGACGCGGTCCGCCACGGACCGGCTGCGCAACATCGCCGAAATTGGCGTGCGAACCTACGGCTGGACCTTCGCCAACCGGCAACGGCCGACACCCGGTCCGGCACCCTGGGTGCGGCTCGTGTCGCCGTCGGGCGGCATCTGGGAGTGGAACGCGGTCACCCCGGACAACGCCGTCGAGGGCGACGCGCTGGCCTTCTGCCAGGTCGTCACCCAGGTCCGCAACGTCGCCGACACGTCGTTGAAGGTGACCGGCGAGCCGGCCACGGTCTGGATGAGTCTCGCGCAATGCTTCGCTGGCCCGCCGGAAGACCCGCCGGCGCCCGGTACGCGCGTGTCGGCAAAGTCCGCGGCGGGTTGAGCGTCAGGCCGGTCGCTTCGGTTTCGGCCAAACCTCGGGCACTCTGGTCGCCAGCCATTTCGCCAGCGCTGCGTTGACCTCGGCGGGTTTCTCCTGGGCCATCCAGTGGCCGCAGGCGAGGATGTCCTCGGTCAGATCGGCGCACAGGCCGCGCATCGGATCGGCCAGGCGCGAGGACACGCTCTCACAGGTATAGTCGTAAAGTGCGGCGAGGAAGAGCACCGGCATCGAGAGCCGGCCGCCATCCTTGGCGGTCGCGGCGTAGGCGGCGTTGGCGGCGTGGTTCATGTACCAGGAGTCCGGCCCGAAGAAGCCGTTGCGCTGCAGCGCCGAGGCGTAGGCGCGCAGCTCCTCCTCGGTCACCACGTCGCCGTCGCGCGGAATGTCGGGCGCCCGGTCGGCACCGCCGAACCAGCCACCGTTGCGCCGGACCATCGCGGTGGCCGACGGTTTGCCGAGACCCGCGGGATTGCCCTTGCGGAAGGCGGCCTTGACCATGAGGTAGGGGTCGGCGTCGAACGTCGCGCAGGCCTTGGCGAAATTCCCCTCGTAGAAGCGCATGTATTCCCATTGGCCGGCGGGAAACTCGGCCTCGGGGTAGATCGAACGATCGACCAGCGCGATGGCGGCGTCGAGGCCGTTGTCGAGCGCCGCGTAGGGCACGCACAGGCTGGCGACGGCGTGGCAGCGGTCGGGATGGTGGCTGGCGACGTTCCACGCCACCGGGCTGCCCCAGTCGTGGCCGACCCACACGGCCCGATCGCGCCCCAGCGAATCCAGCAGCTCGATCATGTCGACGACGATGTGTTGCTGGCCGTAATCGGCGTGGGTCGAATAGACGCTCGACCGGCCGTAGCCGCGCATGTCGGGCGCCACGGCGCGGAAGCCCATCGCGCCGAAACAGCGCAGCTGGTGGCGCCAGCTGATCGAGAGCTCCGGCCAGCCGTGCGTGAAGATCATCAGCGGTCCGTCGACCGGACCGGCGGCGAGATAGAAGCTGGAATGCCGTTTCGTGACGGCCATGTGCTCGGTGACGGCGATCATCGACCGGCCTCCGCAAGCGTCCCGAATACTTCCTCGTTGTGCTGTCCGAGCTTGGGCGAATCGGCGTGCGGATGTGGCCGCTGCTTGTCGAAGGATATCGGCAGACCGGTGATCTTCATGCCGCTGCCGGGCAGGGTGCGCATCATGTCCATGGCCGCCAGTTGCTCGCTGTTGGCCAGCTCGGCGATGTCGTTGACCGGCGCGCAGGGCACGCCGGCCTTGCCCATCGCCGCCACCCAGGCGTCGCGCGGGCGGGTCAGCAGCACCGGCACGATCAACGCCAGCAGCGCGTCCTTGTGGACGACGCGCTTGCGGCCATCCTCGAAGCGTTTGTCGGTGGCCCACTCCGGGTGTCCCGCCGCTGCGGCGAATTTCACGAACAGCCGGTCGTTGCCGCAGGCGATGACGAGTGGCCGGTCGGCGGTCTCGAAGGTCTGATAGGGCACGATGATGGGGCTGCCGGTGCCGTGGCGTTTCGGTAGCTCGCCGGTCAGCGCGTGACCCGCGAGCGCGCCGCCGACCCAGCTCACCGCCGTCTCGAACAGGGATGTGTCGATCACGCAGCCCTTGCCGGTGGCGTGGCGCTGCTGGATGGCCGCAAGCGCGCCGATCACGCACCACATGCCGGTCGCGATGTCGTTGATGGCGGGCGCGCAGAAGGTCGGTGGATCCTCGGGCCGGCCGGTCAGCGTCATGACGGCGCCATAGGCCTGCAACAACGGATCGAAGCCGGGCGCCAGGCGCAGCGGACCCTGGTAGCCGAACGCCCAGATCGAGCAATAGATCAGCCGCGGATTGACCGCCAGCATGGCGTCGGGACCGATGCCGAGCACGTCGACGATGCCCGGCCGCAAATTCTGGATCAGGATGTCGGCGTCCTTCGCCAGCGCCTTCAGCTTGGCGACGTCGCCGGCGGTCTTGATGTCGAGCGTCACCGACTTCTTGTTGCGGTTGGTGGAATGGAACATGGCGCTGTCGCCCTCGATGAAGGGAGGCCCCCACATCCGCGCGTCGTCGCCGCCGTCGGGCTTCTCGACCTTGATCACGTCGGCGCCCATGTCCGACAGGATCGCGCCCGCCAGCGGTCCCGCCAGCGCCTGGCCAACCTCGATCACCTTGATTCCCGCCAATGGCTTCGTCATGCCCGCCCGTCTCCCGTTGATTGGCCGCGATACCAGCCGAGGCGCGCGGCGCGCGCAAGCCCGTGTCGCGCCGGGCTCGGTTGCGGGCGGCGCGCATGGCGCCTATCGTCGCCACGCGAACACGGGAGAAAACGATGAGCGCGATACCGCCGCTGAAGGTCTTCTGGCAGCCTGGTTGAACCAGCTGCCTGAGACTCAAGGAGTTTCTATCGGTCCGTGCGATCGACTTTCAATCCGTGAACGTGCTCGAGGACCCCGCCGGGCTCGACGAACTGCGCGCGCTCGGCGCCCGGTCGGTGCCGGTGCTGTCGCGCGGCGACAAGTTCGTGTTCGCCCAGAGCCTCAAGCCGATCGTCGAGTTCCTCGGTCTCGACGAGAAGTCGGGTCCGGAACTGCCGCCGCGCGCGCTGTTCGACCGGCTGGACAAGTTCATGACCGCGCAGCTCGGTCTGCTGCCGCTGATGCCCGACGACCGGCTGGCGACGCACGTGCCGAACCGGCCGCGCAGCTACCGCCATCTCGGCTTCCACATCTTCCGCATCGTCGAAGGTTTCCTCGACGCCACGCAGGGCATCGAGCTGGAGCAGGCCGTCTTCGCGATCGTGCCGCCCGACGATGTCGGCACCGCGAAGCTGGTCGCGTACGGCGCCGGCATCCAGCGTCGCTTCCGCGCCTGGTGGGAAGCCAACCAGACAACCGACGGGATGGCGTCGCTGCCGACCTACTACGGCCCGCAGACCCTGCACGAGCTGCTGGAACGCACCACCTGGCATTCCGGCCAGCACGTGCGCCAGTGGATGATGCTGCTGGAACGCGAGGGCGTCGCCCATCACCGGCCGCTGGTCGATGCGGACTTCGCGGGACTTCCGATGCCGTCCGGCGTCTGGGACGGCTGACGCCAACGACGAACGCGCGCCCGCCGACATCGGCGGCGTCGCGCAACGACGGGAACCCGACATGGACGACGGATTGATCGCGACCACCACGCATGGCTGCGTGCGCGGCCTCGCCGAACGCGGCGTGTTGCTGTTTCGGGGTATTCCCTACGCGGCACCGCCGGTCGGCGAACGCCGCTTCCAGCCCCCCGCGCCGTTGCCTGCGTGGGAGGGCGTGCGCGACGCGCTGGCTTTCGGCAACCGCGCCCTGCAACCCGCCACCGCGCTTGGCCTGGCGCCGCAGGTCGTGGCCTGCGTGCCGTTGCGCGGCGACGAAGCGCAATCGGAGGACTGCCTCTACCTCAACGTCTGGACTCCGGCGCTGGCCGACGGGCGCGGCCGGCCGACGATGGTGTGGCTGCATGGCGGCGCCTTCGTCGCCGGATCGAGCGGCTCGCCGATGTACGACGGCACCAGTCTGGCGGCCAACGAGGACGTCGTCGTCTTCTCGCTCAATCACCGGCTCGGCGCGTTCGGCTTTCTCAATCTGGCGGAGATCGGCGGCCCGGCGTTCGCCTCCTCGGGTAGCGCCGGCATGCTCGACATCGTCGCGGCGCTGCGCTGGGTGCGCGACAACGCCGCGGCGTTCGGCGGCGATCCGGGCAACGTGACGATCTTCGGCGAATCGGGCGGCGGCGCCAAGGTCAGCGTCCTGCTGGCGATGCCCGAGGCACGGGGACTGTTCCATCGCGCCATCATGCAGAGCGGTCCGGCCGTCGAGATGATGAAGCCCGCCGATGCCACGGCGGTGACGCGCAAGGTGACGGCGCAGGTCGGCGTCGACGCCGCCGAGCCGCGCAAGCTGCTCGACGTGCCGGCCGAGCGCCTGCTGGAAGCACAGATCGCGATCATGACGGCGCAAAGCACGATGTCGTTCGCCAACCGCCGCAAGCAGGGCTTCAATCCGGTGATCGACAGCAAGCATCTGCCGGGCGGGCCGTTCGAGCCGGTGGCCCCCTCGATCTCCGCCGACATCCCGCTGATGATCGGCACAAACAAGGACGAGATGGCGCTGTTCTGGTCGCACACGCCGTGGCTGGAAAATCTCGCCGAGGCAGGCCTGGTCGATGCGGTGCGGCAGTTCCTCGGCGAGCGCGCCCCCGACATCGTGGCGCGCTACCGCCAGGCGCGCCCCGGCGACAGCCCGCGCGAGCTCGCCATCGCCATCGCCACCGACCAGAGCATTCGCCTGCCCTCGCTGGTCACGGCCGACCGCAAGATGGCGCTGAACGCCGCGCCGGTGTTCGTCTATCTGTTCACGTGGGAAACGCCGGCGCTCGAAGGCCGGCTGGGTTCCGCCCACGTGCTCGAAATTCCCTTCATGTTCGACTCGCTCGACAAGGCGGCCGGCTTCACCGGCGACTCGCCCGAGCGGGCGCCGCTGGCGCGGACCATGCGCGCCGCCTGGGCACGGTTCGCCCGCGGCGGCGATCCCAATGGCGAGGGCCTGCCGCGGTGGCCCGCCTACAATCCCGGCCGGCGTCCGACGATGATTTTCGACACGACCTGCCGTGTCGAGGACGATCCGCGCGGCGCCGAGCGTTGTGCGTGGGCGGCGGCTTCCTGACGAGGCCATCCGCCGGGTGTTGCGAGCGCCACGGACGCGTCCGGTGCCCCATGTCTTCCCTTCTCCTCCGCATCGGGGGAGAAGGTGCCCGAAGGGCGGATGAGGGGTGTTCCGGCGGGTCGTCGGCGTCGCGAGAAACGGACGATGCGACGGTGTTTGTTCTGGTCTTTCTCACACCTTTAGAGAGAATATTTTCGTCAACTTTCTCGACTCTGGCACGGCCATCGCACGCCATGATCGACGTCGACTCCGGGCGAACGAAGCCCCTCATCCGCCCTTCGGGCACCTTCTCCCCCGAAGACGGCTAGGGTAGCTACACATCTCGCCCCTATCGAGAAAGACCTGCGGCGCAGTAACTTTTACCCTTCCCCCGCCAGCGGGGGAAGGTGCCCGAAGGGCGGAAGGGGGTGGTTCGCGGTCAAGCACGCGATCGCGGGAAATCGCCCATGTCGTCGAGAAGTGCCTGCGCGGCAGCGACGTTCTCATTTCATCGGCATCGTCCGCGTATCGACAGCCACCCCCTTCCGCCCCTTCGGGGCACCTTCCCCCGCCTCAGGGCCGCGAGCGGCCCCGGGGGGGGGAAGGGAAGAGGTCGCTGCGGCACAGTTCTTTTTCGGTGCCAACAGAGATGTGTAGATACCCTGGCCGAAGACGGGGGAGAAGGGAAAATGCGCGACGGCGTCGCGCCCGGACGTCGCTACGGCAGGTCGAGGCTGACGACGATGGCGGCGCTGGCGATCACCGCGACGTCGCCGATCTCCTCGTCGGGCACGTCGAGGCCGCCCTTGACGACCGTCACCGTCACGATGCCGTGCGGCAAGCTCGCCTTGACCGCCGCCGCGTCGACTTTCGAGGGTTGCTGCACGCCGATGGTGACGTCGACATGCATGCTGGTCTTCGGGTTGACCTTCAGGGTTCGCAGCAAGGTCAGCGAACTGTGATGCAGGGCATCCTGGACGGCGCGCAGCGCGGCCTTGGTGTAGTCGCCGCCGTGCAGATCGTTGCCGGCGCCCATTTCGAGAATCACGCGTTTGCGCATGTCGGCCTCCGGCTCAGGGAATGTCGAGCCGCACGACGGCGGCGGCGTGGGCCATGATGGTGACGTCGGTGCCCGCGGCGTTGGGAATCTCGAGGCCACCCTCGACCACCGTCACCGTGCCGGTGCCGTGCGGCAGCACGGCGAGGATGGCGGCCTTGTCGACCTTGTCCGGTCGCGGCACGCCGATGGTCACGTCGACCCGCATCGAATCGGAGGATTGGCCAATGGCGTCGGCGATGGTCAGCGAATTGTGCCAGAGCGCGTCGCGCAACGCGCGCACCGCGGCCTTGGTCGGGTCACCGCCGCGTATGTCGGTGCCCATGCCAATCTCGAGCACCATGCGTCTGTAGGCCATGTCGTGTCCCCGGCGCCGAAGGGCGCGACGCGGACATTAGGGCGTTGCTTCGAAAAGGTCATCATTTGCCCTGCGGTGTCGTCGAGGCACAGGGTAATCGGGTGAACGCCGTTTCGGCTCTGAAGCAGCCGTCGCGTCGAGGGAAACGTCGCCGATGTCGCACTTTCCGAGAGCGCGCCACTCCGATGGCGCTCATGGCGAACGTCCTGGACGGCCGCACCGAGACGAAGATGCGCCACTGGAGTGGCGCACGCCCGGATTTTGCCAATCCGGCGAGATTCCCGCCGGTTCGAGACCGCACCGATGTCCTGGCGCCACGTCCACCCGATTGCCGTGACGCGGTATCGTCGAGGCGGCGGGCGACTCGCCGTTGGAGGCATGGCGGGCTATGGGTGGTCGCATCATCTTTTCGACCTTCGAGGGCACGATGGACGCGGCGAGCGAGAACGATCTGGCGTCGATGAAATTCGGCGTCGGCCAGCCGGTGACGCGCACCGAGGATCCGATGCTGTTGCGCGGCGAGGGCCGCTACACCGATGATATCAATCTCGCCGGCCAGCTGCACGCCGTCATGGTGCGCAGCAAACACGCGCACGGACTCATCCGCGGCATCGACACCGCGGCAGCCCGCGCCATGCCGGGGGTGCTGGGCGTCTACACCATCGCCGACCTCGACGCCGCCGGCTTCGGCTCGCTGAAATGTCCGGTCAACTTCCCCAACCGCGACGGCACCCCGATGAAGACGCCGCCCCGGCCGTGCCTGGCGCGCGGCAAGGTGCGCTATGTCGGCGAGTCCGTGGCCTTCGTCGTCGCCGCGACCCAGGTGCAGGCGAAGGACGCCGCCGAGGCGGTCGAGGTCGACATCGAGGCGCTGCCCGCCGTCACCGATCCCGCCTCGGCCCTGAAGCCGGGCGCGCCGGTCGTTCACGAGGACGCGCCGGGTAACCTTGTGCTCGATTACCACTACGGCGACGCCGCAGCGATCGAGGCGGCGTTCAAGTCCGCCGCGCACGTGACCAGACTCGACATCGTCAGCAACCGCGTCGTGGTCAACGCCATGGAACCGCGCTCGGCGATTGGCGACTACGACGCCGGTTCCGACCGGTGGACGCTCCATTCCTGTAGCCAGGGCGTGTTCGGCATCAAGGGCACGCTGGCGCGGGACGTGCTCGGCGTGCCGCCCGCGAAGGTCCGCGTCCTGACCGGCAATGTCGGCGGTTCGTTCGGCATGAAGTCGCAGGTCTATCCCGAATATCCCTGCCTGCTGCTGGCCTCGAAACTGCTCGGCAAGCCGGTGAAGTGGACCGACGAGCGGGCCGAGAGCTTTCTCAGCGACCATCACGGGCGCGACCACCAGCGGGTCGCCGAACTGGCGCTCGACCAGGACGGCCGCTTCCTCGCGGTGCGCCTGACCGGCTACGGCAATGCCGGCGCCTACATCTATCCGCCGCTGCCGGCGACCACCAACGCGGTCAAGAACATCGTCGACGTCTACAAGACGCCGATCATCGAGGTGAACTCGAAGATCGCCTTCACCAATACCACGCCGGTCGCGGCCTATCGCGGGGCGGGGCGGCCCGAGGGCAACTACTACATGGAGCGGCTGATCGACACCGCGGCGCGCGAGATGGGGATCGACCGCATCGAGCTGCGGCGACGCAACCACATCGCGCCCGACGCGATGCCCTACAAGACGCCTTCCGGACAGCTCTACGACAGCGGCGATTTCACCGCCCTGATGGACAAGGCGCTGGCGGCGTCGGACTGGGCGGGCTTTGCCAAGCGCAAGGCCGAGAGCGCCGCGCGCGGCAAGCTGCGCGGCCTCGGGCTCGGCTCCTACCTCGAAGTCACGGCTCCGCCGGGCAAGGAGATGGGCGGCATTCGCTTCGAGGCCGACGGCACCGTCACCATGCTCAGCGGCACGCTCGACTACGGCCAGGGCCACGCCGCGCCCTTCGCCCAGGTGTTGACCGGCCTGCTCGGCATCCCGTTCGACCGCTTCCGTCTCCTCCAGGGCGACAGCGACCAGCTGGTGGCGGGCGGCGGCACCGGCGGTTCGCGCTCGATGCTGGTGGCGGCCGAGGCCTTCCTGGAGGCCAGCGTGAAGGTAATCGACCGCGGCAAGACGATCGCCGCGCACGTGCTGGAAGCTGCCGTCGTCGACATCGAATTCAAGGCCGGCCGCTTCCGCATCGCCGGCACCGACCGCTCCATCGGCATCCTCGATCTGGCCAAGCGGCTGCGCGAGGGGCTCGCCTTGCCGGCCGACATGCCGGCCTCGCTCGACGTCATGCACGTGTCGGACACGCCGCCCTCCTCGTTTCCCAACGGCTGCCACGTCGCGGAAGTCGAGATCGACCCCGACACCGGCGTCGTGGAGGTGGTGCGCTACCAGATGGTCAACGATTTCGGCACGGTCGTGAATCCGCTGCTGGTCGAGGGCCAGTCGCACGGCGGCGTGGTGCAAGGGATCGGCCAGGCGCTGATGGAACGCACGGTCTACAGCGAGGAAGGCCAGCCGCTGGCCGGTTCCTACATGGACTACGCGATGCCGCGCGCGTGGGATTCGCCGATGTTCGCCAGCGCGTCGCATCCGGTGCCGGCGACGACCAATACGCTGGGCGTCAAGGGATGCGGCGAGGCGGGCTGCGCGGGCGCCTTGCCCTCGGTCATGAACGCCATCGTCGACGCGCTGTCCTCGCGCGGCGTCCGCCACGTCGACATGCCTGCGACGCCGGAAAAGATCTGGCGCCTGCTCAACGCCTGACGCGCCGAAGCGGTCGTCCGCCGCGACGACCGCTCGTCGCGGTCAGGCCGCCATCGCGGTCCGGAACACCAACAGGAAGCGGTCGACGTCCTGCTCGTCGTTGTAGACGTGCGGGCTGATGCGCAGACGGCCGAGCCGGGGCGCGACATAGACCTTCGAGGCCGCCAGCCGTGGCACGAGATCCTTCGGCATGCCACCCGGGAACTCCAGGCTGAGAATGTGCGGCGCCCGCAACGATCGCGTCGGCAAACGGACGTCGTTGCGGTCGGCCAGACCTGCCTCGATCCGCGCCGTCAGCATCGCCAGGCGCCCGACGATGGCGTCGTTGCCCCAGCCCGCCATCGTCTCCATGCCGATGGCGGCCATCTCCATGCCGATGAAATGGTCGCGCTCGC
>CAMDVZ010000099.1 GCA_945878895.1 Caenispirillum bisanense
CCCTCGGCCAGACGCTCCATCGCCATCAGTCGCAGCGTTTCCAGGGACTTGTGGTCAAGGCTGCGTCCGTCGTGTTTCATGGCCCGATCATAGCGGGAATCCCAGCAAAACGCAACACATTGTAGACTAAATTACTGACTTATTAGTAATGTCCTGGATCTGACGGGCGGGACGGGCAACGACACGCTGACCGGCGATTATCTCGACAACACGCTAACCGGCGGTGGCGGCGACGACACGCTGGTCGGCGCCGACGGCAACGACATCCTGAACGGCGGCGCCGGGAACGACGTCCTCTCGGGTGGCACCGCCGGCGCTGGCGGCTACAACCAGCTCTTCGGCGGCGATGGCATCGACACCGCGTCCTGGGCGGGGTTCGACACAACCGCCATCTACGCCGACCTGAACTCCGGCGGCGGCCATGTCGGCGGCGTCTTCACCGAGTTCCTGACGGGCATCGAGAACCTGACCGGCGGCAACCGCGCGAACACGCTGGTCGGCGACGGCAACGCCAACCGGCTGGTCGGCGGCGGTGCCGACGATCTGCTGTTCGGTGGCGGTGGCGACGACGTTCTGGTGGGCGGCTTCGCTGTGTTCGCGAGCTTCAACCAGTTGTGGGGTGGCTCCGGCATCGACACCGCCGACTATTCGGCGATGTTTGCCGGGATCTTCGTCGACCTGCGGGCGCCGGCCGGCCACGTCGACTTCGGCGCGGGGTGGAAACTCAATGACCTGATGAACTCGGTCGAAAACGCCATCGGCGGCTCCGGCAACGACATCCTCGTGGGCACCGACGCCGACGGCAACACGTTGTGGGGCGGCGGTGGCATGGACCTGCTGTTCGGCTTCGGCGGCGACGACGTGCTGAGCGGCGGGGCGGGCGGCACCGGCAGCTACAACCAGCTCTGGGGCGATACCGGCTCCGACACCGCCACCTACCAATTCGCCACCACCCGCGTCTATGCCGACCTCAACGTCGTGGCCGGCTGGGTCACCAACAGATCGGGCGTGCTGGTTCTGAACGACACCTACAATTCGATCGAGAACCTCGTCGGCGGCGCGGTCGCGGACTCGCTGGTCGGCGACGCTCTCGCCAACGTGCTGACCGGCGGTGGTGGCGCCGACCTGCTCTATGGCGGCGGCGGCAACGACACCTTCGTCTACCTGGCCGCTTCCGACAGCAACCTGACGACCGGCTACGACTCGATCGCGGACTTCGAGGCAGGCGGCGACAGGCTGGACTTCCGGGCCTTCGGCATCGCGTCGGGCCAGGTAACGATCGTGGCGGCCGGCGGATTCACGACCGCGATCTACGCCAACACCGACGGCATCGCCGGCGACGACCTGGCACTGGTGGCGACCGGCACCACGGCGTCGATCACCATGGCCGACATCCTGTTCTGAACGGCCCTTCGTCGGGGGCCATTTCGCCACGTCGAGGCGACGACGAAAGGCCGGTGCGTGGTGGCGTCGGGCACCACTGGGGATACGAAAACCATGTCATCACCGAGCAAGGGACCTTTCCGCTTCGTCTTCGGCGCTGGATGCGTGCCCCGAGCCGCGCAAAGGTCCCTTGGCAAGCTCGCGATGGCATCGCGGGTGTGTCGACGCCGTGCGCCAGGATTCGTGAATGTGGGCAATAAGGCGGCGCACGGAATGGCCGGCGACCTTGCCCGCTACGGCACGTGATCGATCGACGCCATCGCGCGCCAGCCACTCTCCGTCCGCACCAGATTGTACGACTCGCGCCAGCTCCGGATCTGCGCGCCCGCCGCGTCGAGAACGTCCCACGTCACCGTCGCCAGCGCCGCCTGGCCGCCGATCGGCGCGACATCGAGGTCGCGCCAGCGGCAGGTACTGGCGCCGTCGCGGCGGTAGCCGTCGAGGTAGGCCTGGAAGGCGCGCTCCAGATCGGCGCGGGTGGCGAAGCACTGGACCGTGCCGTCGGCCTGCATGGCGACGACGGGCAGGCGGTAGAGAGCGGCGACGCGGGCGGCGTCGAAGGTCGCGAAGGCCGCCACGAAGCCATCGAAGAAGGCGGCGACACCGTCGTCCGGCCGTTCGGATTCGAGCTTCCCGCTTGTCCTCACGCCGGCATCAGGGATTGAGGACGCGCTTCGGCACCTCGCCGTCGACGCAGCGGTAGCAGCAATTGTTGCAGCCGGCGGTACCGTCCTTGCCGACGCCCCAGTAGGTGGCGGTGGTGCCGCGCACCCAGGCGCCGTAGCAGATCTGCTCGTTGACCTGACAGGTGATGCGCACGACGTGGCTGTCGCTGTCCTTCAGCGACCAGACGGTCGTGGTGCTCGGCCACTGGTTGCCGCGCGCCTTGGCGAACAGCTTCACGTCGACGATGTTGGCGTGCAGGCTCTTGAACTGCCAGGTCATCTGCGCGGTCTGTTGCGCGTGGCCGGCGGGAGCGAGAAATTGAAAGGCGAGGAAAATCGTCGCGAGAAAAGCGAAGCGCCGCATAGTCCGACTCCGTCGTTGGAAAGGATGGATCGACCGACCTGAATCGGGCGTCGCACCATCGCCCGGCGGCCGGATTGGCGTCAACGGAACTTCGAGTGAACAGGGACGGGGTGGGGCGGGACGGGTCGCGTCACGAATCCAGGAGCTCGGGCTCCCAATTCCGTCCGCCGTAGAAGACACGAAGGATCACGACCGTCGTGTCGTCCACGTAGAACGCGACGGCTACCCGTCTCTCGAAGCCAACAACGCGAAGACCGGGACGGATATCGTCGCGCCGCTGTCCTCGCGTGCCGCCGAATTCGAACCCCTTGCACCAGCTCCTCAGCCGCTCGACATACCGGTCCGCGACAAGCGTGCCAGCCGCGGCCGCGACCCGATCGTAGAGTCGCTCCAGATCGTCCGACGCCTCGGGCGTGAAGATCACGTCCCGGCGTTTCACGCTTTGCCCTCGTCCTTCGCGCGCTTCGCGTTTCGTGCATGCAGACGCGCGAACACCTCGTCGACCGGAATGCCGCGGCTCGGGTCCGCCCTCATCGCGTCGTAGGCCGGCGCCACCTCTTCGCGCAGCCAGCGTTCGATGGCGGCGTCGCGACTTTGCAGGGCGCGCAGGCCATCGCGCACTACTTCGCTGGCGGAGGCGTAGTCGCCGGACGCCACCTTGGCGTCGACGAAGGCGGCCTGTTCGGCCGGCAGGCTGATGCTGCGCTTGCTGACGTTGGACATGGTGGGGCCTCCGGGCAGGTCTCGATGCTGGACCGGTAGGATATAGTCATACCGGCGACATCGCCAACACATCCGGTTGATTGGCCCGGCCCGTTCGTCGAAAACCACCCGCCGACCGTATAGACTCCGACCCGCCTTTCATTCCCGGAGAGACCCATGACCTACGCCGCCCCGCTCGCCGACATGCGCTTCGCCCTGCGCGAGATCGCGGGTCTTGCCGGCGTCGCCGCCCTGCCCGGCTACGAGAACGCCACCGAGGACATGGTCGACGCGGTTCTGGAGGAGGCGGCCAGGCTGGCCGGCAATGGCCTGGCCCCGCTCAACCGCGTCGGCGACAAGCAGGGCGCGCGGCTGGAGAACGGCATGGTGCGCACGCCCGATGGCTTCGCCGCCATGTACCGGCAGTTCGTCGAGGGCGGCTGGAACTCGCTTCCGTTCGATCCGGCGTTCGGCGGCCAGGGCATGCCGTGGCTGCTGGCGACGGCGGTGCAGGAGATGTGGCAGTCCGCCAACATGGGGTTCGGGCTGGTCCTGCTGCTGAACCAGGGCGCCATCGACGCCATCGCCCATCACGGCTCGGACGCGCAGAAGGCTGCGTATCTGCCGAAGATGATCTCCGGCGACTGGACCGGCACGATGAACCTGACCGAGCCGCAGGCGGGCTCGGACCTGGCGCAGGTGCGCACCCGGGCGGTGAAAGACGGCGACGCCTACAAGGTCACCGGCCAGAAGATCTTCATCACCTACGGCGACCACGACATGGCCGAGAACATCGTCCATCTCGTGCTGGCGCGCCTGCCCGACGCGCCCGCGGGCGTGCGCGGCATTTCCCTCTTCATCGTGCCGAAATTCCACCTGAACGAAAACGGCACGCCGGGCAAACGCAACGACGTGCGTTGCGCGTCGCTCGAGCACAAGCTCGGCATCCACGCCAGCCCGACCTGCGTGATGGCGTTCGGCGACGATGGCGGCGCCACCGGCTTTCTGGTGGGCGAGGAAGGCCGCGGCCTCTCCTACATGTTCACGATGATGAACAACGCCCGCCTGTCGGTCGGCGTCCAGGGCCTCGCCATCGCCGAGCGCGCCTACCAGCAGGCGCTCGCCTTCGCGCGTGGCCGGGTGCAGTCGAAGGCCGATTCGAGCCCCGATCCCAAGGCCGTGGCGATCGTCCACCATCCCGACGTGCGGCGCATGCTGATGACCATGCGCAGCCAGATCGAGGCGATGCGGGCGCTGGGCTACTATGGTGCTGCCCAGATCGACCGCAGCTTGCGCGAACCCGACGAGGCGACCCGCAAGGCCGCGCAAATGCGGGTCGACCTGCTGATCCCGCTGATCAAGGCGTGGTGCACCGACCTCGGCAACGAGATCGCCTCGCTCGGCGTGCAGATCCACGGCGGCATGGGTTTCGTCGAGGAGACGGGTGCCGCCCAGCATCTGCGCGACGCCCGCATCCTGCCGATCTACGAGGGTACCAACGGCATCCAGGCCCGCGACCTCGTGCAGCGCAAGATCGCGCGCGACGGCGGCGAGGCGATGCGCGCCATGATCGCCGAGATGCGCGCGCTCGACGCCGAGCTGGCGACGGCACCCGGCGACGATCTGGCCGCGATCCGCGCGGCGCTGACGACGGGCGCGGACGCGCTCGACGACTCCACCGCCTGGGTCGCCGCCACCGTGGGCAAGGACATCGGCGCGGTGCTGGCCGGCTCGGTGCCCTATCTGAGACTCGCGGCGACCGTGCTCGGCGGCTGGCTGCTGGCGAAGTCGGCGCTGGTGGTGCAGCGCGCGATGGGCGCCCGCGAGGGCGATCCGGCCTTCAACGAGTCGAAGCTGATCGTGGCCCGCTTCTACGCCGAGACGGTCCTGCCCCAGGGCGTGGCGCTGGCCGGCCCCATGCGCGCCGCGGGCCGCACCGCCATGGCGTTGCCGGAGGAGCGGTTGTAGCGGCGATCGATGGATCGGTCGGAGCACCGCCATGTTGCCGCGTGTCGTCGAGGTCAAGCCACATGCCGACGGCGTGCTTGCCGTCACGTTCTCGGACGGACGCAACGGCACCGTGCGGTTTACCGAAGCGGCCTGCTTCGGGGTGTTCGCGCCCCTGCGCGACCCGGCGTTCCTCGCGCGGGCATTCGTCGACCATGGCGTGGTGACCTGGCCCAACGGCGCCGACCTCGCGCCCGACGCGATGCACGCCGCAATCGGCCGGAACGGCGAAATGGTCGTCGATTGAGCCGGCGACCGCGAACGGCGAGCCCGTGCAGGGATCGTCGATGCCCTCGTCCGGCTCGGGCAAGATGATGTAGTCTGCCGTCGGAACTCGCCGGCCTCGTCGTTCAGCCACGGAAACCAGACATGAAACGCGACTACGACATGGTCATCCTGCGCGACGGGGACGGCTGGTACGTCGGCACGGTTCCCGCCTTGCCGGGCTGCAACACGCAAGCGCGGTCGCTGGAAGAGCTGAACGTCCGCATGCGTGAGGCTATTGGCGCTTTCCTCGACGCGCCAGAGCCGACCGAATGCGTCGGCGTGCAACGGATAGCGGTCACGTCGTGCGGCAACCCGTGAATCTCGCCGTCGAGTGCGAGCGCGAAGACGACGGACGCTGGCTCGCGGAGGTCGTCGGGATACCGGGCGCGCTGGCATACGCCACCACGAGGTCCGACGCGATGGCACGGGCGGAAGCGCTGGCTTTGCGCGTGCTGGCCGACCGTATCGAGCAAGGCGACCTCGGCGCCACGCCGCTTTCGATCGTGCTGCCCGTCCCATGACCACGACCGAACTCCCCGACGAGGAAGCCCGCGCGTTTGCCGCCTCGTTCGACCTCGCGCGCCTGACGCCCGATTTCCTCGACGATCCGTTCCCCCGCTACCACGCGCTGCGCCGCTTCGCGCCCGTGAAGCGACTGCCCGACGGTTCGGTGTTCCTGTCGCGTTACGAGGACGTCGCGGCCTGCTATCGGGACGCCGCGATGAGTTCCGACAAGAGCGTCGAGTTCGGCCTCAAGTTCGGCCCCGGCACGCCGCTGCACAAGCACCACACCACCAGCCTCGTGTTCAACGATCCGCCGTGCCACACCCGCGTGCGCCGGTTGCTGGCGGCCGCGTTCAGTCCACGCGCGCTGAAGGCGCTCGAACCGCGCATCGAGGCGCTGGTCGACGGTTTGCTCGACCGCGCCGCCGAGGCTGGCCGCATGGACCTCGTGGAGGATTTCGCCTTCGCGCTGCCCGTCGAGGTGATCTGCGACATGCTGGGCGTGCCGCGCGCGGACCGCGCGCCGTTCCGCCGCTATTCGCTGGCGATCCTCGGCGCGCTCGAACCGGTCGTGCCACCCGACAAGACGAAGGCCGGCAACGACGCGGTCGCGGAGTTCTCCGCCTATCTCGACGGGCTGATCGCGGAGCAGCGCCGACGGCCGGCCGACGAGTCCGACATTCTCGGCATCCTGGTCCATGGCGAGGTCGAGGGCACGCGTCTGACGCACGTGGAACTGGTGCAGAACTGCATCTTCCTGCTCAACGCCGGCCACGAGACCACGACCAACCTCGTGGGCAACACGATCGACGCGCTGCTGCGCTTTCCCGGCGAACTGGCGAAGCTGCGCGGCGATCCTTCCACGATCCGCGGCTGCGTCGAGGAAGGCCTGCGCTTCGAGAGCTCCAACCAGCTCGGCAACCGGCGCCTGACGCTCGACACCGAGATCGGCGGCGAGCGGCTGGACGCGGGTACCTACGTCCATCTCGGCATCGGCGCGGCCAACCGCGATCCCGCCGTCTTCGCCGATCCCGATCGGTTCGACATCGCCCGCGACCCCAACCGCCATCTCGCGTTCGGTTCCGGCACCCACATGTGCCTGGGCGCCACGCTGGCGCGCATGGAAGGCGCCATCGCCATCGACAGGCTCGCGCGCCGCTTTCCCGGCCTGCGCCGCGACGGCGACGTCCAGCGCGGCGGCCGCGCCCGTTTCCGCGGCTTCGCGCGCTATCCGGTGACGTGGTGACCCGCCGCGACGCGTGACAGTCCCCGTGCGCTCTGGTCCTATCGGGCGTCTTCCACGAGCCGGCCGGACCCGACCATGAAAATCGCAACCCACGCCGATGTCGTCGCGCTCGAACGCACGCCGCTGGTCGAGCGCGTGCCGCACACCAACGTGTACGACCTGATGCGCGACGCCGCCGCCCGACATGCCGACCGCATCGCGATCCGCTACCTCGGCGGAGTCGGGCCCGACGATCCCGTGCGCGACGTCACGTTCGCCGCGATGATGGCCCGCGTCACGCAGACCGCCAACGCCTTGCGGGCGCTGGGCGTCGGGCCGGACGACGTGGTGACGTTGCTGATGCCGGGCGTGCCCGAGGCCTTCTTCGGACTCTGGGGCGCGGAGATCGCCGCCGTCGCCGATCCCGTGAACTATTTCCTCGACGCCACGCAGATCGCGGGCATCATGAAGGAAGCGGGCGCGCGCGCCCTGATCGCGGCCGATCCGTCTATCTTCCCCGACATCTGGCCCAAGGTCGAAACGATCCGCGCGCTGCTGCCGGACCTGCTCGTCATCCGGGTCGGCGGCAGCGGACCCGCGCCGGCGGGCGTGGTCGACTACGACGCCATCGCCGATGCCCAGCCGGGCGACCGCCTGGTCGCGCCCAAGCGGCTCGACCGCGACACCGTCGCGGCCCTCTTCCACACCGGCGGCACGACCGGACTGCCCAAGCTCGCCCGCCATACCCACGGCGCGCTGGCGCTGATGGCGTGGACCAACACGCTGTTCTTCGATCTCGGGCCCGGTACCGTGATGTTCAATCCGCTGCCGCAGTTCCATGTCGGCGGCTCGCTGTTCGGCGGCCTCGCGCCCTTCGCCTCGGGCTGGACGGTGCTGATGCCCACGCCGCTCGGCGCCCGCAACCCCACCGTCGTGCGCGAGTTCTGGCGCATCGTGGAGCGGCACGAGGTCAACGTCGCGGGCGCGGTGCCGACCTCGCTGGCCGCCATCATGAACATCCCGGTCGGGGACGCCGACGTCTCCTCGCTGCGCACCTTCGTCAGTGGCGGCTCGACCGTGCCGGTCGAACTGATCCGTCGCATCGAGCGCGAGATCGGCGTGCCGGTGATCGAAGGGTACGGCATGACGGAGGTGCATTGCTATTCGACGATGAACCCGCTGCATGGCGAGCGGCGGTCCGGATCGGTCGGCTTCCGCGTGCCCTATCTGGAGGTCCGCGTCGCCGATGTCGACGGCGAGGGCTCCATTCTCGCCGACAGGGCACTGGGCGAAATCGGCCACGTGCTGATGCGCGGCCCCCAGGTGTTCGCGGGCTACGTCAAGCCCGCACACAACAAGGGCGCGGTGCTGGCCGACGGCTGGCTCGATTCCGGCGATCTCGGCCGGCTCGATGCCGACGGCTACGTCTGGCTGACGGGGCGCTCAAAGGACCTGATCATCCGCGGTGGCCACAATATCGATCCGATCGTGATCGAGGACGCGCTGATGGCCCATCCCGCCGTCGAGACCTGCGCCGCCGTCGGCCGACCCGATTCCTACGCCGGCGAATTGCCGGTCGTGTTCGTGCAGCTGCGGCCGGGCGCGTCGACCACGGCCGCCGATCTGCTGGCCTTCGCACGCGAGCGCGTGACGGAGCGGGCGGCCGCGCCGGTCGAGGCGATCATTCTCGACGTCATGCCAGTGACCGGCGTCGGCAAAATCTTCAAGCCGACCCTGCGCCTGCGTGCCGCCGAACGGGTGTTCGACGCCGCCATCGAGCCGCTGCGCGCCAGAGGCGTGGTCGCATCCGTGACGGTCGCGCCGCACGACACGCTGGGCACGCTGGCGACGATCGCCGTGGCGGACACCGGAACGATGAGGCCCGAGGAGATCGAAAGCTGGTGCCGCGACGCGCTGGGCGGCTTCCAGCTCCGCCACGCAGTGACGTATCGATGACGATCGACGCGGCTTGCGACCGCGGCGAGCTACCGGAATCGCTTCACCTCATACCTTCCCCCGCCAACGGCGGGGGAAGGTAAGAAAATGGGCGTTGGATATCCATTCTCCGCGCTTCCGACCACAATCGGCCGATATCCAGACACGCACGCGCCTCCGCATTCGTCTCTCCGCGATTACCGCAACAGACCTCGCGTCACGTCAAATTCATGCCGCCGTCCATCAGCACGATCTCGCCGGTGACGTAGTCGTTGCGGATCAGCGCGAGCGCCATCTCGGCGATGTCCTCGGGCTGGGCAGGTCGGCGCATCGGCGATTTCTGGTTCCAGAGGTCGTAGGCGGCTTGCCAGCCTTCGGCCATCGGCGTCTCGATCAGGCCCGGCGCCAGCGCGTTGACTCGGATCGCGGGGCCGAGCGTCAGCGCCAGCAATTTCGTGACGTGATGCAGGGCGGCCTTGCTGGCGGCATAGGGAATCGACGAGCCCTTGGGGCGCACGGCGGCGTGGGTGCCGATATTGAGCACGCAGGCTGGCCGGCCTCCGGCCGCCGACGCGCGCAACGCTGCCTCGGCTTCGGCGACCAGCAACCAGGGACCGACCACGTTGACGTCGAACATGCGTCGCCAGACGGAGGGGGTGGCTGCCTGCAAATCCGAATGGGGAAAGCGCGCGACTTCGCCGGCGTTGTTGACGAGGACATCGAGGCGACCGTGGGCAGCAAGAACCGAAGGCACCAGCGCGCGCGCGTCGGCCTCGTCGGCCAGATCGGCGCGGTGATAGGTGACCGCCTCGCCGATGGCGCGCGCCATCGCCAGCCCGTCCTCGGCCGACCGTCGGCCGTGCGTGGCGACAACGAAGCCTTCGGCGGCAAGTCGCCGCGCGATGGCAAGGCCAAGGCCCGAGGTCGAACCGGTGACCAGCGCGACGCGGGCCGGGCCGGTCATGCCTCGGCGCCCGGTGGGATCGGCGAGAACATGCCGGTCGAGCTGGCGGTGGCGATCAGCTTGCCCTCCTCGTCGCGCAATCGCGCCTCGAGGAACGCGACGGTGCGGCCCCGGCGCACCATCGTCGCCTCGGAAAAATAGACCCGGCCGGGATGGGCGGGCGCCAGGTAGCTCACCTTCAGCTCCAGCGTCGGCAGGCGCATGGTGAAGTTCGTCAACGCGATGGCCAGATGGGCCATCGAGGTATCCAGCCAGCCGGCCACGAAGCCGCCCTGCACGATGCCGCCCTGCGGGATCTGGGTCGAATGGCACATCGCGACGGTCGATTCGAAACGGAACGTCAGCGTCCCTTTTTCGAGATCGAGGGCGATCGGAAAGCCGTTCAGCGTCGCGATGGCCGGCTGGCGGGTGCGAACGAACCGTTCGAGCATTTCCCCGGCCGTCGGCTTGGTCTCCGTCACGGTATCCACGTCGAGTGCCTCCACCAGCCCGCGCGGCGCGCGAGCCATCCAGCGAAAAAGCGGCGCCGACCATGCGAGCCGACGCCGAGAGCGGCAGACATAGGCGAACGCCGGGCCACACGCCACCTCGGCCGCACATCCGTCGTGCGCGCCCGCCGAGCTTGCCCCAGGCGCCTTGCCCGGCGCACGATGGCGCCCAGGTTCCGGAGATCGCCATGACCGCCACCAGCCCGTCGAACGGCAGCGCCCCGCACACGCGCGGCTTCCTGCAACGGCCCGACACGCGTGTCTATTACGAGATCTCGGGCAGCGGGCCGGGGCTCGTGTTCGCGCACGGGCTCGGCGGCAACCATCTCTCGTGGTGGCAGCAAGTGCCGCGCTTCGCCGGCCGCTACACCTGCGTCACCTTCGCCCATCGCGGCTTCGCGCCGTCCGACCCGATTCCCGGTGGCCCCGATCCGGCCAGCTACGCGGACGATCTCGCGGCGCTGATCGACCATGTCGGTTTGACGGATGTCCGGGTCGTCGCCCAGTCGATGGGCGGCTGGAGCGCCGTCGAGTACGCCTTGCGGCGACCAGTCAAACTCAAGGCATTGGTGCTCGCCGCGACGACCGGCTCGCTCGATCCCGCGAAATCCGGCATCGCGCCCGAGGCGCTCGCTCGCTGGATGTCGGAGGCGGACGCCGGCCGCGCCGCCTGCGCCAAGGCAGGAGCCCACGTCGCGGGTGGCCTGCGCATGCTGCGCGAGCAGCCCGCACAGCACTTCCTTTACGCCGCCATCGACGCCATGAATGCCGCGATGGACAAGGAAGGCGTGCGCGCGAAGCTCGGGAGCATGCGCACGTGCGGCCTCGACGCGGCGCGTTCGATCGCCGTGCCGACACTGTTCATCGGCGGCGGCGAGGACGTGGTGATTCCCTGCGCCGCGATGCCCCACCTCGCCAAGGCGATGCCGGGAGGACGCGCCGCCGAAATCGCCGAAGCCGGTCACTCCGCCTATTTCGAACGCCCCGGCCAGTTCAACAAACTGGTCGCCGACTTCCTCGCCGAAATCGACGGCGCCTGATTTCCGCCTCGCGTCACCAGCACGGACATCCCCATGCAACTCGGCAGACATCCCCGCGTCCGGCTCGGCCACATGCCGACGCCGCTCGAATTCATGCCCCGCCTGACCGAGGCGCTGGGCGGCCCGCGCCTGTTCGTGAAGCGCGACGACTGCACGGGTCTGGCGACCGGCGGCAACAAGACGCGCAAGCTGGAGTTCCTGGTCGGCGAAGCCGTGGCACGCGGCGCCGACACGCTGATCACGCTGGGCGCGGTGCAGTCCAACCATGTCCGCCAGACCGCGGCCGCCGCGGCGCGCATGGGCATGCGTTGCGAAATCCTGCTGGAGAAGCGGTTGTCGCAGACAACCGAGGTCTACGAGCGCAACGGCAACGTGCTGCTCGACCGCCTGCTCGGCGCCTCGCTGCGCTACGTGCCCATGGGCGCCGACATGAACGGCGCCGCCGAGCTGTTGGCCGGCGACCTCCGGCGCGAGGGCCGCGTGCCCTACGTCATTCCCGGCGGCGGTTCCAATCCGGTCGGCGCGCTCGGTTACGTCGATTGCGCGCTGGAAATCCTGCGTCAGGCCGCCGATCTCGGCATCGAGGTGGCGAGCGTGGTGCACGCGACCGGAAGCACCGGTACCCAGGCCGGCCTGATCGTCGGATTCGAAGGCGCCCAGAGCGGCGTCGAAGTGCTGGGCATCAGCGTCCGCCAGCCGCGCGAGAAGCAGGAAGCCGCCGTCTTCAAGCTGGTCGGTCCCAGCGCCGAGCACGCCGGCCTGCAACACCCGATTCCGCGCGAGCGCGTGGTGGTGAATTCCGACTATGTCGGCGAGGGCTACGGCATCCCCACCGAGGGCATGATCAACGCCCTGCGCCAGGCGGCGCGCCTGGAGGGCCTGCTGCTCGACCCCGTCTATAGCGGCAAGGCCATGCACGGCCTGATCGACCTCGCGCGCAAGGGCCGCTGGAAGCGCGACCAGTGCGTCGTCTTCATCCATACCGGTGGCCAGGCTGGCCTGTTCGCCTACGAACCCGTCCTGAGCCCCGAATAGAAACGAGAACCGGACCCGACCGATGACCAATCCCGTCCCGCGCATCGCCCTGCTGGGCTTCGCCATCGAATGCAACCGTTTCGCGCCGGTCGCCACCGCGAAGGATTTCGCCGACGACGTCGACATCGCGGGCGAGGCGATCGTGCGCGACGCGCGTGCCAAAGCCTCGATGATGCTGCCCGACCTGCCGG
>CAMDVZ010000100.1 GCA_945878895.1 Caenispirillum bisanense
GCAACTCCCGCGCCGACAGATCCCTCCGTGTGATCCCGATTGCCTGGCCCATCGATGACTGCCTCCGAACGCTGTGACGGCAACACAGAATCAGCGGTCACCACATTCCGCAAGGGGCAGAGAGTCAGGAACTCCGCTACCTGGTATGAAAGGCGCACGCGCTCTCGACCGGCAAGCTCGGCGTGACGGGCTTCTGCTGGGGCGGTGGCGCCACCAATTTCCTCGCCGCCACGCTGGGCGCGGACATGAAGGCGGGGGTGCCGTTCTATGGCGCCGCGGCCGACACCGCGTCGGTGGCGGGCATCAAGGCGGCGCTGATGATCCAGTACGCCGAAAACGACGAGCGCATCAACGGCATGTGGCCGGCGTTCGAAACCGCCCTGAAGGCGGCCGGCGTCACGCACGAGAAGCACGTCTATCCCGGCACCCAGCACGGCTTCCACAACAACTCGACGCCGCGCTACCACGAGGCCCAGGCGAAGGTGGCGTGGGACCGCACGATCGCGTTCTTCAGGAAGCACCTTGCCTGACGGCGGCCGGGCCTCCGGCGCCCGTCCAGCCCGCCATCAGGTCAGCAGCAACGGCATTCCGGGGTCACCTTTGGCCATCGCGCGCTTGTAGGCGTCGCGGGCGGCGACCCGCTGGAGATAGGCCAGAATGTTCGGGTACGGCGCCAGGTCGACCGGCATGAAGTAGCGCATCGTGGTCAGCGAGAAGACCATGACGATGTCGGCCGCGGTGAACGCGTCGCCGGCGAACCAGCTCGCCACGCCGAGCCGCGCCTCGATCAGCTTCAGGACGCGTTCGAGCCGCTCCTTCATGGCGAGCAGGACGGGATTGTCGGCCGGCAGGTCGAGGCGGCGCAGCAACATGTTGCGGCCCATGTTGGGCTGCAGGTTGCCGTTGGCGAAATGGAACCAGTAAAGGTACTGCGCGAAATCCGGATGGTCCGGCCCGAGCACCAGACGGCCACCGCCGTGTTTCGCGACGATGTACTCGACAATCGCGCCCGACTCCGCGAGCACCAGATCGCCGTCCTCGATGACCGGCGCCGCGCCCAGCGGATGCAGCGCCCTCAGTTCCGGCGGCGACAGCATGGTGACCGCATCGCGCACGTGATGCTTCAGGACGTAGGGAACGCCGAGCTCCTCGCAGAGCCAGACGATCCGCTCCGATTGCGATTTGCCGAGATGATGGATCGTCAGCATGTCTTGTCCCCTGTCCTGATCGGCGCGCCGTAGCCCCGGGCGCGCAACGCTTCCGGCGTCGTGTCTATCCGAACTTCGAGAAGTCCGGCGCCCGCTTCTGCATGAAGGCCTGGATGGCTTCCATCAGCTCGGGCGACCTCAGGCGGGCGGCGAACTGTTCGGCTTCCACGCACATGCGGTCGGCCACCGGTTCGGCGCCACGCTTCATCAGCGCCTTGGTCGCACGCACGGCGCCCGGTGCGCGCGATGCCAGCGTCTGGGCGCGCTTCATCGCCTCCGCCGCCAGCGCCGCGTCGTCGAACACGGCCGTCACGAGACCGGCGGCTTCCGCCTGGGTGGCGTCGAGCCGGCTACCGAGCAGGAACATCTCGGCAGCTTTGGCGTGACCGATGCGGCTGGGCAGCAGCATCGAGGACGCCGCCTCCGGCACCAGGGCCAGATTGACGAATGGCGCGGTGAAGGTGGCCGACGTCGCGGCGTAAACGAGATCGCAATGCAGCAGCATGGTCGTGCCGATTCCCACCGCGAGTCCGTTGACGGCTGCCACAACCGGCTTGGTCGCACTGGAGATCGCGTCGAGGAAGCGGAACACCGGCGCGTCGAGATCGGTCGGCGGCGTCGCCATGAAGTCGCCGAGATCGTTGCCCGACGTGAAGGCGCCGCCCGCGCCGGTGATCAGCACGACACGCACGGCCGGGTCGCTCTCGGCCCGCCGCAACGCCGCATCGAGGCCGGCATACATGGCGTGGGTCAGCGCGTTCTTCTTTTCGGGGCGGTTCATGACGACGCGCAGGACTGCGCCTTCGGCGTCGACGGCGACGTGATCGGTGGCGGACATGTAGGGACTCCCGGTCGGGGCTGTTTCGGATCGACACAAGGAGCCCGACGCGGCGGCGCGGGTCAATCGCACCGTCTACTATCAGTCCGATAGAGCCGGCGCGCGGTCATCTCGGGTTCGGGACAGGCGAAGAACTGGCCGACGTCGCCCGACGTCGTCGCCGGACACAACGTCCGGGCCAAGCCCGGCATCGCGACCGGCCATTTCCAGCACCCTCACACGTCCAGAAGAATCGGCAGCGCCTGCTGATAGGCGATCTCGGCGCGCGCTTTCAGTTCCGGCAGCGTGCAGCTGCCGATCGGATGCTGGACCGTCAGAAACGGGTGCCCGGGCAAGCCGAGCACGCGCGCGATGTTCCGCGCCGTCACTTCAAACGGCGTCGTGCACAGTACGACCGCGCGCTTGCCGAGTTGTTCGAAACTGATTCCGTCGTGCAGACTGCACGTTGAGCAGGAGCCTCAATCGCCCAGCCCGGTGATCAGGAAATCGACGTCCTGCGCGACCGTGACCAGCGTATTGCCCGGTGCCGGCGCGCTCGCGTTGCGCTTCGATGCGAGCGTCCGGATGGTGCAGCCATGGCGCTGCACGAACAGCTGGGCGACCTCGTTCAGCATCTCCTCGGCGTTCAGCTTGCCGTTCTCCAGGATACCGATGCGGGCGCCCTCGAGGCTGGCGAGTGCCGGCGCGCGCAGCGCCTTGCGCTTCGGCGCGGGCGCGGTGGGGGCGTAGAGTTGCATGGGCGTTGCCTCCTTGGGTTCAGTTCGGCGCGACGGCGCCGGCGATGCGTTGATGCTGCATGATCGAGCCCCTGCCGCGACTCCAGGACGGAATGAAGCACGAGTGCCCGCCGGCATCGCCGCCGCCCATCGTGATCAGGATGTCGGCCGGCGACAGGCCGCGATGCACGAAGCCAGGCGAGGCCAGCGGATGCGCGCCCTCGCCGTGCTGGGCTTCGTACTCGCGGTCACGGTACTTGCCGACATCCTTCATCGACTCGACGGAGCGACGGGCGCGCGCGAACAGGAAATCCTGCGCCTTCTCGCGCGTCCAGCCCGCGCCCGCGACGATTCCCATGTGCTCCGGTGCCAGGATCACCACGCTCTGGCCAAGCGTGATGCAGCCGTGGTTGGCCATCGCGTCGGCGACGGAGCCAAGAACCTGTTCGGGCGTGTTTCCGCCGTGGTTCTCGACGTTGCAGAATCCACCGCCGGCGAACACGGTGACGCTCGACGTGCCTTTGGGATAGCCCTGCGCCTCGCAGAGTAGCGGCCACGGATTGCCGCGCGCCCGCTCGGCGATGCAGAAACTGTACTTGCCCGGATTCCCCTGGGTGGACTTGTCGGAGATGCCGGGAAGCATCTGGAAGACGTTGCGCAGGATCAGCCGCACCGCCCGTCCGATGGTCGCGTTGGCCCGATTGCCGGGGCCGAACAGGTTCACGTCGGCGTTCATCCCGATATCGTCGGCGACGGGGCCGCTGACGACCAGCAGTGGTGCGGAGCCACCGGTGCTGGCAGTCGAGCCGTGGAAGTTGAATTCCGGCCTGTCCATCGCCTCGAACGCCGCGACGATCACCGGAAAGTATTCCGGCAGGCAGCCCGCCATGACGGCATTGACCGCCGCCGTGTGCAACGACAGCTGGAGCCCGGTCGCCGGATGGGTCGCGATCGCGGTTTCGGCGGGACGGCCGTCGCGGGCCGACATCGCATCGACCCGCTCGAGGATCGGCGGCACGACGGGTAGCCCGTCGGTCCAGCCCTGTTCGTAGCAATAGTCGATGGCGGCGAGCAGATCGTCCGGAACCTCGTGGATGCGGGATGATTGTCGTGACATCGGCGCTTCTCCAACGGTGTCTCATCGCGGCATGGGGCCGACACGTCCCTCGGAAACTTACGGCCTCCCGAGTCGCACCGCAAAGCAATCCGTCCGGCTGTCGCGTGGGCTTGCCCGGACCCGCAATCGCCCCGCCCCGGAGCGCCGCTACCGCCGGTGTCCACGAAATCACGGAGTGACCGCCAGACGACCCTTGAACGACGTGAGCCGATGCCCACATGATGCGCACGGGGATGCCGCTTCGGGTTCCCGCAACCGCTCGCTCTATAGAGGAGAGGTAGAGATGACGACCCGCGTATCGCTTTTCAGCTCGCCGCTGTTGCTCGGCTTCGACCAGCTCGAGCGCTCGCTCGACCGCTTGGCGAAGAACGCCGCCGATGGCTACCCGCCCTACAATATCGAACGAATCGGCGAGAACGGCCTGCGCATCACGCTGGCTGTCGCTGGCTTCACGTCCGACGACCTGACCATCGAGATCGCCGAGAACCAGCTCGTGGTGCGCGGCAGGCAGGCCGACGATTCAGAGCGTGTGTTCTTGCACCGTGGCATCGCCGCGCGGCAGTTCCAGCGCAGTTTCATGCTGGCCGAAGGCATCGAGGTCACCGGCGCCCGGCTTGAAAACGGACTGCTGGCCATCGATCTCGTGCGCCCGATCGTGGAGCCGAAGGTGCGGACCATCCGCATCGACACACCACCCGCCGCCCGACCGCGGGGTCCGCGCGCGATCGACGTCGGCTGAGGCCCGGTTTTTGCAACGTCCAGAGCGCCTAAAGGAGGGCTCGACCATGTTGAACGCCATTCCCGTGCCGACCTTCACGCCGACCGAGTTCGCTGCGTTCGGTGTCGGACAGATCGCCTATCTGAGACCCATCGTCCTCGATGGGGGCGCGCTTGCCATCGGCGTGTTCGCCGCCGACGGCCGGCCGCTCGCCAATGCTCCGAGTGTCGAGATCGCCCAGGCGCTGGTGCGCCAGAACGATCTCGAACCGGCGCTCGTTCACTAGAGCGGATTCAGTTCGAGCGTCCATAACCTGAATGGCGGAGGTAGTTGCGGCATTCGTGAGGCTGGAAGGCGCCGACGAGTTGGCCGATGGCGTTCCACAGCGCCTCGACGGAGCGGGCGGCGGTCTTGCGCAAGAGCGCCTTGAGCTTGGCGAACATCTGCTCGATGGGATTGAGATCGGGCGAATAGGGCGGCAAGTGGCGGACCTCCGCTCCCGCGGCCTCGATCGCGGCGCGCACGCCCTGCACTTTGTGGCTCGACAGATTGTCCATGACGACGATGTCGCCGGGTCTCAACGTCGGGACCAACACCTGGTCCACGTAGGCCAGGAAGGTTTCGCCGTTGATGGCGCCATCGAACACCGCGGGAGCGGTCAGTCCGTCGACCCTGAGCGCGCCGATGAACGTGGTCGTCTTCCAATGGCCGTGCGGCACCGGGGCGACCAGCCGTGTGCCGCGCCTGGAGCGGCCGTGGCGGCGCGCCATGTTGGTCGTGGCCCAGGTTTCGTCGATGAAGACCAGACGCTCGACGCTCAGGCCGCCTTGCGTTTCGCGCCAGGCTTCGCGGGCCACCGCGACGTCGGCACGCGCCTGCTCGGCGGCGTGGCAGGTCTTTTTTTGACCGACAGGTCCAGGGCCTGGAGCGTGGCCCACATGGTCGTCACGCACACGCTCACGCCCCGTTCGCGGCCCGACCATTCCACGAGTTCCACCAGCGTCGCGTCGGGATGCGCCGCCACGTGGGCTGCGAGCGCGTCGAGATGGTGGTCGAGCTTGCGGCCCGGCCGGCCGCGGCCAGGCAGGGCGGTTTCGATCCCGTGCAGCCGCCGGCGCGCGAGCGCCTTGTAGATGTAGGAGACGCTGACCCCGAACAGCGGCGCGACCTCGTAAACCCGCCCCCCGCGATCGACCGCGCCAAGTGCCCGCGCCCTCAAGTCGTCCGAATAAGCTCGCCCAGAAACCCATCCCATCGCCGCCGCCCTCCTTCAACGAGACGACGGAACATGAATCACCATTCCCACGCTTTGTGAATCCCTCTTGATTCCGCACTGCCCGAAAACGCTCTAGAACGGCGACGACGGCGAACGCCGCCGCGGATCTTCGACGCCTGCCTCCGCTATCGCGCGGAAGCAGGCGTCGTTGTCGCGCCGGGTCCCGACCTGTACTTGACGTTGCCGCCGCTCAGGCGGCCTGCGAGCGCGACGGAGCCGTGATCATGGCGTAGAGGGCGTCGGCGTTGTCGGTGGCGCGCAGCTTCTCCACCAGCGCGCGATCGCGCAAGGCGCGCGATATCCGCGCCAGCGCGGTGAGGTGATCGGCACCGGCGCCTTCGGGTGCCAGCAGCATGAAGATCAGGTCGACCGGCCGGTCGTCGACGGCGTCGAAATCGATCGGATTGGCCAGCCGCGCGAAAACGCCGTGCAGGCGACCCAGCGTGGCCATGCGGGCGTGCGGAATGGCGATCCCGCCGCCCAGCCCGGTCGATCCCAGACGCTCTCGCTCCCACACCGCCTCGTGGATACGCCGCTCGTGGAGTCCGGTCACCTGGCCGGCGCGTGTCGCCATCTCGGTCAGCGCCTGCTTCTTGGCGGCCGCCCGCATGTCGGCGAATATCGCTTCGGGCGCGAGCAGATCGGCGATTTCCATCATTCTTCCGGTTCCGGAGGGGCGTATCAGGTCGAGGCGGCGTTGGCGGGATCGATCCAGCCGACGTGGCCGTCGGACCGGCGATAGACGACGTTGAACAAACCGTTGGCGGCGTTGCGGAACATGAGCGCCGGCTGACCGGCGAGATCGAGCCGCATCACGGCCTCCGCCACCGTCAGCGTGTCGATCGGCGTTTTCATCTCGGCGATCACCGTCGGATCCTTGCCGACCGGCTCCTCGGCGAAGGCTTCCTCGGATTCGGCGGCGAACACGGTTTGACGGGCGAGGATGCCTTCGTCGTGCCGGCCGGGCCGGGCATGGTGGTCGCGCAGCCGCTGCTTGTAGCGGTGCAGGCGCTTTCCGACGCGCTCGCAGGCGCCGTCGAACGCGACGTAGGCGTCGGCCGCGCTGGCGTGGCCGTGCACCAGGATGTTGCGCCCGACATGGAGCGAAATATCGGCCCGGAATCCATGTCCGTCCCGCGAAAGCGCCGCGTCGCCGTGTACTGCGCCCTCGAAGTGACGCCCGACCGTGGATTTCAGGGCGGCATCGGCGTGGCTTCGCAAGGCCTCGCCAACGTCAACATGCTTGCCGCTGATCGTCAGGTTCATGACCTACCTCGTCGCCCGTTTGAGCCGCATCCCTGATGGGGGATGCGCGGGGCGGCGGACCATATGGACGGCCCTACCCCCCGTCAAGAAACACTCACGCTCCATCCACCGACTTCAATATGGGCTTCCGTGGCACAATTTTCATGCCGTCGGACGCCTTTTCACGCCGCCGATCGGGCCTGATCGGCGATTTCGCGTTTCACCCGCCGCCGCTGCGCCGACGACGGGATTTTCATGGCTTCGCGGTACTTGGCGACGGTCCGGCGGGCGATGTCGATCTTTTCCTTGCCGAGAAGCTCGACGATGGCGTCGTCCGACAGGATTCCGGTGGCGACCTCGGCGTCGATCAGATGGCGGATACGCGCCCGGACCGATTCGGCCGACACGGTCTCGGCGCCATGCCGGCCCGCGATCGCCGCGGTGAAGAAATACTTCAGCTCGAACGTGCCGCGCGGCGTGGCGATGTATTTGTTGGCCGTGACGCGGCTGACGGTGCTCTCGTGCATCTCGACCGCCACGGCGATGTCGCGCAGCACCAATGGCCGCAGACCCGATACGCCGACCCGGAAAAACGCGTCCTGCTGGCGCACGATCTCGCGCGTCACCCGGAGGATCGTCGTGGCCCGCTGGTCGAGCGCCTTCACGAGCCAGCTGGCGGCCTGGGCGCGCTCGACGATGAAGGCCTTGTCCTCCTTGCCGCGCGCGCCGCGCGCCAGCGTCGCCTGGTAGCGGCGGTCGACCAGCAGCCTCGGCAAGGCATCGCTATTGAGCTCGATTTCCCAGGTATCGCCCAGCTCGGCGTGCCTCACGGGGCGCAGGTAGACATCGGGCACCGCGGTGTCGGCGCGTGGCGGATCGAAGCGAAGGCCCGGCTTCGGATCGAGGGCGCGGATTTCCGCGATCATGTCGGCGAGGTCTTCCGAATCGATTCCGCAGCGGCGTGCCAGGACCGCGAACTCGCGCTTCGCCAGCAGATCGAGATTGGCGACCAGACTCCGCATCGCCGGATCGTAACGGTCGCGGTCCTCGAGCTGGGCGGCGAGACACTCCGCCAGCGTCCGGCTGAACACGCCGGTCGGATCGAGGCGGCGCAGGCGTGCGAGAATCGCCTCCAGCCGCTCGCGGGAGATGCCGAAGTCGGCTGGAACACTCTCGATGTCGGCCGTCAGGTAGCCGGTCTCGTCCAGCATGCCGGTCAGACGCGAGGCGACCAGAACGTCGCCGGGATCGGTGAAATCGACCCGGATCTGGGCCAGCAGATGGTCCGACAGGGTTTCCGCACGTTCGGCCACGTTGGCGAGCGGGTCGTAATCCCCGTTCTCGCCGCCGCCTGCACCGACCATGGTCCAGGCCGACCCGTCTCCGCCGAGGTCGCGATACTCCTCCCGCGACGGCTCGGATTCAGCCGGGCCGTCGGCCAACGCCAGGGACGGCCGGTCGAGCGCCGCGGCCATGTCCGGCGGCGGTTCGGTCGAAATCGCGTCGGGCGAGCCGCGCTCGATGTCGGGCGCCCCCTCCTCGGCCACCGCGAGCAGCGGATTGGCTTCGAGTTCGGCTTCGATGTGGGCGGCCAGATCGATCTGGGAGAGTTGCAGCAGCTTGATCGCCTGCTGCAGTTGCGGAGTCATGACCAGCGCCTGGCGCTGTCCCTGAACCAGCCGCGGCCCTATCGACAGTCCCGGCCCCATCGCCATCAGAGGCTCCGCGACCGCGCGCGCAACCCGGTGCGTCGACTATGAATGTTGGCGAACGATGAGCTGACCATGGCCGGATCGTAGCGGCCGATCATCGAGTTTTACAGGCAAGAATCACGCCAAAATGTCTCGAACCGGCATTTAGTGGGCGAAAATGTCGGTCTCCAGCCAGCCATCGAGATCGAGCTGGGCGCGATGGGGCAGGAACCCGAAGGCTGCCTGCGCCAGGGACGTCCGCCCTTCGCGGGCCAGCATGGCATCGAGCCTGTCCTTCAGCGCGTGGAGATAGAGCACGTCGGACGCGGCGTAGGTCAGCTGTTCGGGCGTCAGCGTGTCGGCACCCCAGTCGGAGGATTGCTGCTGCTTGGAAAGGTCGACGCCCACCAGTTCCTTGCAGAGGTCCTTGAGACCGAAGCGATCCGTGTAGGTGCGCACCAGACGGGCCGCGATCTTGGTGCAGTAAATCGGTTGGCACACGACGCCGAGATAGTGCCGCATCACCGCCACGTCGAAGCGGGCGAAGTGGAACAGCTTGACCCGCGCGGGATCGGTCAGCAGCGCCTTGAGATTGGGCGCGTCGTATTGGCCCTTGGGAAACTGCACGAGATGGGCGTTGCCGTCGCCCGAAGACAGCTGGGCGAGGCAAAGCCGGTCGCGGTGCGGATTGAGGCCCATCGTCTCGGTGTCGATCGCCACCACGGGTCCGAGATCGAGTCCGTCGGGCAGGTCGCCACGGTGTAGATGGATGGTCATGCTGTCCCCGAAATAGTTGCGCCGGTCACTGAGGACCGGCGCGGACGGATGGTGCCCTGGAGAAGACTCGAACTTCCACGCCTCGCGGCGCTAGTACCTGAAACTAGTGCGTCTACCAATTCCGCCACCAGGGCCTTACCCATCCGTCTCGCGGCAGGGCTGTCGGTTAATGGCCGCGCGACGCGATGTCAACCCTCGCGGCTCTCCGATGCGGCGCGACGCGCGGTTCACGCCGCGCGCGGATTGTACTATGACCCGCGCGAGGCGTGGAGGAACGACGATGGATATCCGGCAAGTCACGGTTTTCGGCGGTACCGGCATGGTGGGCCGCCACGTCGTGCGCGCCCTTGCCGAACGCGGCATGCGGGTACGCGTCGCGGTGCGTCACCCCGAACTCGCGGATTTCACCCGCCTGGCGGGCGACGTCGGGCAGGTGATGCCGATGCGCGCCAACCTGCGCTTTCCGCGCTCGGTCGCGGCGGCCATCGAAGGCAGCGACGCCGTCGTGAACGCGGCCGGCGTGCCTTTCTCGCGCGGCCGGCAGAGTTACGACGCCGTGCACGCGCAAGGCGCGCGCGCCATCGCGGAGGCCTCGACGGCCGCCGGGGTGAAGCGCGTGGTCCACGTCTCGGGCATCGGGGCGGACGATCCGCGCAGCGCCAACCGGTTCGTGGCGTCCAAGGCGATGGCCGAGCACGAGATGAATCGCGGCTTTCCCGCCGTCACCATTCTCCGCCCGAGCGTCGTCTTCGGCCCCGGCGACAAGCTGTTCAACGCGCTGGGCGCTGCGGTCCGGATGGCGCCGGTCATGCCGCTGATCGGCGGCGGCACGGCGCGCAGCCAGCCGGTTTACGCCGGCGACATCGGGCTCGCCGTCGCCGCGGCGCTGGCCGACGACCAGACCCGGTTCGGCCTCTACGAACTCGGCGGGCCGCGCGTCTACACCTTCGCCGAACTGTTGACGCTGACGCTGCGGATGACCGGCCGGACGAAAAGGACGATCGGCGTGCCGGCGTGGCCCTTCCGCATCGCGGCTTTCTTCGCCGAATTCCTGCCGGTGCCGCCGATCACCCGCGATCAGCTCGATCTGCTGCTGCGCGACAACGTCGTGGGCGCCGGCCGCCCGGGCTTCGCCGAGCTCGGTATCGCGCCGCGTACCGCCGAATCGATCCTGCCGTCCTACCTCGACCGCTTCCGCGCCATCGGCCGCTACGATCTCGCCGCGCCGGTCTGACCGGGCAAACGGCGACCTCGGCGGCAGCGACCGCGGGCGGAGCCGCTCCCGACCTACCGCCCCGCCTGCGCCAATGGCCGGCCGGCCGGGATGGCGCCCGGTCTCGGCTCCATCGCGCCGTCGCCGAGGCCCGCGCGGGCACGTTCGGCGATATCCACTGCGCCGCGGGTCAGGCGCAGCACGCGCCGGAAGTCGGTCTCGGCCCCGGCGCCGTCGCCCAGCGCGCGGCGGGCCAGACCGCGCTCGAGCGTCGCGTCGGGCGATCCCGGCGCGAGGCGCAACGCCTGCTCGGCATCGGCCAGCGCCCGCGACGGCTGGGCCAGATTGCGCCATGCCGCGGCCCTCACCGTCAGGATGTCGGCCCGCCCCGGCGCCAGCTGGAGCGCCCGACCGAGATCCTCCGACGCCTCCCGCCAGGCGCCCAGCCCGGCGAACGTCACGCTGCGATCCACCCATATCTCGGCGTTGTCGGGATCGATCCAGATCGCGGCGTTCTGTGGCGCGAGCGCCTTTTTCGGCTGGCCCGCCGCCTGCCACGCCTGGCCGGCCTGGGCGAACAATTCGGCCCGGACCTGCTTGCTCTGGCCGGTCATTTCCCGCCCGAGCTGCTCGAAGGCAGTCGCCGCGCCGGGATGGTCGCCCTTGCCCAGCAGGGCCACGGCCGCGCAATGTCGGGCGCCGGTACCGCCGCCGGATGTCTCCCATGTGCGTGCCTGCCGGAACCCCGCCTCGGGGTCTTCGCGTGCCAGCGCCAGACAGCTCGCGTATTGCTTCGTCGGACTCTGGAACGGCGACTGGCCGTCCGCCGCGCCCGCGAAGAAGACGGCCGCGATTCCCATCGGACGAAAAGTCTTCAAGAAAAACCACATCGCAATATAATTTCTGTTATTCAACGTCAATGCAACATCAATACCCCGGAATTCACAGATTGTCCAGCCGCGGTTCGGAAGCGGACATGCGACTGTTGATTGTCGGTCCCGGCTTCGTCGGCGCGCGTCTGGCGCGGCGAGCGATGGCGGCGGGCTTCGCGGTTGCCGGAACCTGCCGCTCGGGGCAACGCGCCGCCGTGTTGACGGCGGCGGGTATCGAGCCGGTGCCGATCGGCGATGCATCGGGCGAGGCGTTGGCCCAGGTCCTTGCGCGCGCGACACACGTTCTGTGTTCGGCCCCGCCCGACGCCGGCGGCGACCCGCTCGTGTCGCGTCTGCTCGCCCTTGCCGCGCCGGCATGGCGCTGGCTTGGCTACCTTTCGACCACCGGCGTCTACGGCGATCGTGCCGGCGGCTGGGTCGACGAAACGACGCCCGTCGCGCCGTCCAGCGACCGGGCGCGACGTCGGGTCGTGGCCGAGACACAGTGGCTGGAACTTGGTCGCGCCAGCGGTGCACCGACCCATATATTCCGCCTGCCCGGCATCTACGGCCCTGGCCGCAGCGCGTTCGACCAGATCCGGGCCGGGACGGCGCGGCGCATCGACAAGGCCGGCCAGGTGTTCTCGCGCGTTCACGCCGAGGATATCGCAACGACGATCATGGCCTCGATCGCGCGTCCACGCACTGGCGCCATTTACAACGTCGCCGACCACGAACCCGCGCCGCAAGCCGACGTGGTGGCGCATGCTTTCACGCTGATGGGTCTGCCGGTGCCACCGGCCATTCCCTACGACGAAATCGCGCCGACACTCTCCCCGATGGCACGGTCGTTCTACGCCGAAAGCCGCCGCGTGCGGGCCGACCCGATCCGCACCGAACTGGGCGTGGAACTCGCATACCCGACCTATCGCGAAGGACTGGCGGGTATTCTGGCGGAGGAACGCGACACGTCTCTATAGTTTGCGGTTCGACTGTGGGATTCACCACAGCCGCCGCCGCGCGATCCTGACAGCGTAGCCCGAGGGCGCAGGTGCGCTCGTGCTCGACCCCGACAGGGCGATGCGTG
>CAMDVZ010000101.1 GCA_945878895.1 Caenispirillum bisanense
CCCTCGGCCAGACGCTCCATCGCCATCAGTCGCAGCGTTTCCAGGGACTTGTGGTCAAGGCTGCGTCCGTCGTGTTTCATGGCCCGATCATAGCGGGAATCCCAGCAAAACGCAACACATTGTAGACTAAATTACTGACTAATTAGTAACTAGATATACGTCGCGAACGACGACATCGACCATCGATCCGCCGCGCCGGGGATCGATGGTTGGCCCGCCACCGAAGCGATGCCGCGTCAGGCTGCCGCGATATAGTGGCGAAGCGCCTCGGCTTCGTTGCGTTGCTCTTCCAGTCGCAGGCGGACCACGTCGCCGATCGACACCATCCCGGCCAGCCTGCCCCGCACCACGACCGGCAGATGGCGGAACCGGCCATTGGTCATGAGCGTCATCACGTGTTCGATCGTCGCGTCCGGGTCGCAGGTCACCACCGCGCGCGTCATGACGTCGGCGACCGCCAGGGCGAGCGCCGACGTCCCACGCCTGGCGAGCGCGTGGACGACGTCGCGTTCCGAGAGAATGCCGACGATGTCGCCGTCGGACGCCAGCACCAGCACGGCACCGATGCGGCGAGCCGACAGTTCCGCGATCGCTTTCGACAACGTGTCGTCCGGCGACACGCTCACGACCCGATCACCCTTGTGCAGCAAGATGTCCGACACAAACATGGCGTCCTCCATCGCTTCCCGTGGGAGGTCGTTCGGCGCCACCGATTTGCCGGGACGCCACCGCGACCCCCGAACCAACGCACTGCGGGTCGACGACGACATCGTCGCGGTCCGCCTCCGTAGCTTCCGCCCGGCGGAACCGCGACGCAAGACCGTCCTGCCAGAAAACTGTGCCAAGACCGTCGAAACGTCGCAAAAAATGGAATGCCCCCCGGCAACCCGATGGCGCGAGGACGTGCTCGCCAGCCGCTGCCCATGTCGTTGGCGCGCGCGGGTTCTTGCTTCCATGGATGTTGGTGGCGTTATGCTCGCGTTGGCGGACCGTGTCGCCGCCCGGGCATGGTCGCCCACCCATGCTCGGAGATCGTCGGCCGTTCAACCCGGGCTGGCGACCGCCGTCGCCGACATGCGGGCCATGCCGGCCGATATCGACGCGGACGTGTGTCGCGCGTGGGCGGCCGAACGCGCCGGGCAAACCCAGAAGGCCATCGCCGCCCGGGAGCGGATCTTCGCTGCCCATCCAGACCACCCGGAAGACTGCCGCGAACCGGCCCGGCCGGGTCTCGGGGTCGAAGCGCCGTTCGCCCGGTTCCGGCTCGACGAGGAACGTGCGTTCCGGCAACCGACTGGTCCGATCCGACGGCGCCATGCCAGACGGGCTGGATGTCGGGTTCTTGAAACGACGAACGCCGGCGGGAATTCCCGCCGGCGTTCGCTTTTCCGGGCCGCCCGCCAGCGCGGGCGGCGGCGATGTCGGCCTACTGCAGCGATGTCACGCCGCGACGGTTGCGCTGCCAGGCGCCTTCGTCAGAGCCGACCACTTCGGGCCGCTCCTTGCCATAGCTGATGTTCTTCAGGCGCGCGCCCGGAACACCCTGGCTGGCGAGGAAGGACTGCACCGACTGGGCGCGACGGGCGCCCAGCGCAAGGTTGTACTCGCGGGTACCGCGCTCGTCGGCGTGACCTTCGACGGTGGCGGCGTAGCGCGTGTACTGCTTCAGCCACGTCGCCTGCTTGGTCAACGTCTCGCGCGCGTCGAGACGCAGCTGCGAGCTGTCGAGATCGAAGAACACCCGGTCGCCGACGACCTGCTGGAACTCCGCCACCGAGCCCGGCTCGGCGCGCGCGACGCCGCCGGTCGGCGTGGTGGTGGTCGGCTCGGGGCTGCTGCAGGCTCCTGCCAGCAGGGCCAAGGCCATGACTCCATAGATTCCCGTACGCATTGGCTTTTCTCCCGCGTGGTCGGACGCACCGCCGCGCTTGCAATCAAAAGACGACGGTCATTCGTCGAGGGCGACCGTCCAACCCTCTGTCTCGCCACGCCCCACGGCGGCGAAGTCGGCAAATCCGGGTCACGCACATGAGCGCGCGCTCGAACCAGGTTGAGCGCATCATACCCAACTCTGGAATCGGTTCAAGATGCCACAATGTCGCCTTATTGCGGAATAAGCGGCGACCATGCGGGATCCGAGGCATCGGTCGCGGTCGGCACCGAACGCAAATTCTGGCCGGTCACGTCGACCATGTGGAGCCTGACGGCTCCGGCCTGGCCGCGCGAATTGGGCGACTGGCGGAAAAACATCAGATAGCGGCCGTTGGGTGCCCAGGTCGGCCCCTCGTCCAGATAGCTGCTGGCGAGGATCCGCTCGCCGCCGCCGTCGGGGCGCATGACGCCGACGCCGAAGGAACCGCCATCCTGCTTGGTGAAGGCGATGTAGTCGCCGCGCGGCGACCACACCGGCGTGGTGTAGCGGCCGCTGCCAAAGCTGATGCGCCTGGGTTCGCCGCCGCCGGAGGACATCACGTAGAGCTGCTGGCTGCCGCCGCGGTCGGAATTGAAGACAACCTGCGAGCCATCGGGCGAGAAGCTCGGCGAGGTGTCGATCGCGGGATGGTTGGTCAGCCGGCTGATCGAGCGCGAACGCACGTCCATGACGTAGATGTCGGAATTGCCGTCGGTGGCGAGGCTCATCACGACCCGGTTGCCGTCGGGCGAGAAACGGGGGGCAAACGTCATGCCGGGGAAATTGCCCAGCAGCTCCTGGCGACCGCTGTCGACGTTCATGATGTACACACGGGGCTGGCCGCCCTGGTAAGACATGTAGACGATTTCCTGCAGGGTCGGCGAGAAGCGCGGCGTCAGCACCAGCGCGCCGCCGTCGGTCAGCACGCGGTTGTTGGCGCCGTCCTGGTCCATCATCGCAAGCCGCTTGACGCGGGCGTTGCCGGGGCCGGATTCCGCGACATAGACCACCCGGGTGTCGAAGAAGCCCTCCTCGCCGGTGATCGTCTTGAAGATCTGGTCGGCCACGATGTGGGCGATCCGGCGCCACTGGGCCGGCTGGGTGAAGTAAGCGAGGCCGGCGGCCTGCGTGCCGGCCGCGACGTCCCACAGCCGGAACTCGACTTTCAGGCGTCCGTCGCCGAGCTGCTGGGCCGAGCCCGTGACGACGGCGTCGGCGCCGATGGCGCGCCAGTCCGCGAACCGCGGCACCTTGCCCGGGTCGACAATCTTCTCGATGAAGGCGCTCTTGTCGATCGGCTTGAACAGACCCGAACGTTCGAGGTCGGCGGCGATCACCCCCGATATCTGGGCGCCGACCGCCTCGCCGACGAAATCGGTGATGGCGATCGGCATCGGTGGCGGATTGCCGCCAGGCGTGATGCGCAGGCGCAATTCGGCGCGGGCCGGCATCGCGGCGAGCAAGCCCATGCCGGCACCGGCGGCGAGAAGGGAGCGACGCGTCTTTTCGAGGGTCATGGCGTTACCCGTTTCTGGTTGATCTTCCGGTACATACTCCAGCCTCGCCGCCGCGCCTACATGAAGCGCGGGTCGAAGGTGAAACGAAACGTCTTCCACGTGTTGTATTTCTCGGCCGGCAGCGGCCAGGGCTGGCAACGCGGATTGAGCACCGCGCGCAGGGCGGCGTTGGCGGCCGCCGCGAAGGTGCCGTCGGACGCGGCGCGCCCGCGATCGACGATCTCGGCCGAGATCACCTTCATGTCCTGGCCCAGCGAACCCGCGATCTCGACCTGCAACTTGTCGGCATCCTTGGCCCCGAGCGGCGGATTCCAGCATGGCCGGATGGCACTGATCACGCCCCACTCCTCGCTCTGCGTCAGGCGCGGCGAATTGATCGCGGCCGTCTGCGGCCCGCGCGCCGGAACGGAGTTCGGCTTCGAGTTCGGATCCGACGCGCCGACCGGCGCGGTGCGGCGGTCGACGTTGGGCGATTTCGGCGCCGGCTGCGCGTTGGCGGCCAGAATGTCGTCGAGCGTCTGCGCCTTGGGTTTGGGCGGCGGTGGCGGCGCGGGCGGTTTCGGCGGTGGCTTGGGCGGCTCCGGCTTTGGTGGTTCCGGTTTCGGCGGTTCGGGCTTGGGTGGTGCGGGCTTGGGTGGCTCCGGCTTCGGCGGCTCCGGTTTCGGTTCCGGCGGCTTGGGCGGCACGGGCGCCGGCTTCAATGGCTCCGCGTCCGTCGTCCTGGGCGGCTCGGGCTTGGGCTGTGGCTTGGGAGGTTCGACCGGCTTGGGCGGCGGCGGTGGCGGCGGCACCTGTACCGCCACCTGTTCCGGCGGCTTCGGGGTCGGTGGCGGCGGCGGAGGTGGCGCTGCGGCGGCTGGATCGGGCGAGCGCATCGGCGGCGGCGGCGCCGGCTCGGCCTTCTCCGGCAGGTTCTTGTCCTGGGGCGTCGGCGGCGCCACCTTGGGCGCGGCACTGTGCTTGGCGATTTCCGAGGCGTCGAGAATCTCGACCTCGGCCGGCGAATCCTCCGGCGGTTTGCTCAGGCCCGGCAGGCCGACGATGGCGACCAGCAGCAGGACGGCATGGACGACGCCCGACACCGCCATCGGCGCCGTCATCCCGTCCCGTCCAGGATCGCTGGTCGCCATGACGCCCGCGTCTCAGTTCTTGCGCGGCGCCGCTGGCGCGGGCGCGGGTCCGGCGGCTTTCGGCGCCGCGGCGGGCGTGCCGGCCGGCGGCGGCGTCACGCCCGACATGTCGCCCACGAGGCCGGCCCTGGGGAAACCGGCCGCCCGCAGCATGCCCAGGACCTCCATCACCTTGCCGTAGTTGATCGCCTTGTCGCCGCGCACGAACACCCGCTGGTCGGGCTTCTGCTGCTGCACCGCCTTGAGCTTGGCGACCAGATCGTCGCCCGCGTACGTCGTCTCGCCGAGATAGATGTCGCCCTTGGCGTCGACCGTCACGACCAGCGGTTCGTCCTGGCCCGCAATCGGATCGGCCGTGGTCTTGGGCAGCTCGACCGGCACGCCGACGTTCATCAGCGGCGCCGACACCATGAAGATGATCAGCAGCACCAGCATGACGTCGACGAAGGGCGTGACGTTGATCTCCGTCATCGGCGAGTACATCCGCCGCTTCATGCGTCCGCCGCGCTTGCCCGCGCCGCCGGCCAGCGACATGCCCATCAGCCGGGCTCCTCGAGCTGGCGCGACAGGATGGTGGCGAACTCGACGGCGAAATTCTCGACCCGCTGGCCATAGCGGCCGATGTCGCTGGATATCTTGTTGTAGGCGAGCACGGCGGGAATCGCGGCCACCAGGCCAAGTGCCGTCGCGAACAGCGCCTCGGCGATACCCGGCGCCACGATGGCGAGCGAGGTGTTCTTGCTGGCGGCGATGCCCTGGAACGCCGTCATGATGCCCCAGACGGTGCCGAACAGGCCAACGAACGGCGCGGCTGCACCCGTGGAGGCAAGGAACGTCATGCGCTTCTCGATGGCTTCCATCTCGCGCTGGACGGTGACCGTCATCACCTGCTCGATCCGCTCGCGCAGGTTGGAGCGCGCGGTGGAGGACTGGGCGAGGCCCTTGGAGAGCGAGCGCCGCCACTCGCGCATGGCGCCCGCGAACACGCTCGAGAGCGGATCGGCCGGCTTGGCGCCGATCCGGTCGTAGAGATCGTCGAGCGAGACACCCGACCAGAACGTGGTCTCGAACTGGTCGGCCTTCTGCTTCAGGCCGCGCAGCCGGAACGTCTTCTCGAAAATGATCGCCCAGCACCAGACCGAGGCCAGGATCAGCAGGATCATCACGATCTGCACGACGATGTGGGCATGCAGGAACATGCCGACGATGGAGACGTCGATGGGCGCGCCGCCGAACGCGGTGGTCGCGGCCGCGCCGATGCCGGGCGGCGGCGCCAGCGGCGCCGAGGGCACGGGCCCCGGCGCGGGGGCGGCCTGGGCCAGAAGAATCAGGGGATCCATGCGAACTCCGAACGGGGATCAGGAACTAGCGGCAGAATATGGCGCCTTGACGGCGCGGGAAGTGACGTTTTCGTGGTGGGACGATGGCAGCGGCGTCCCGCGGGCGGCGACTCTTCCCTTCTCCCCCGAAGACGGGGGAAAAGGGAAAGTGGCTGGATCGCCGTGAATCGATCTGGCCCCCGCTCATGCCGCCGTCCCTTCGGCGTAGACCGCCAGCGCCTGTCGCGCCTGGGCGGGCAGACGCGTGGCACGGCCGGTGGCCGCCATGCATACCAGCGTCAGGGTCGCGTCGGTCAGCAATGCCCCCTCGCCCTTGCCGTCGGCATGGCGGACCTGCTGGTTCATCGCAACCGAGGCGCCGCGCAGTTCGACGACGCGCGTCACGACTTCCAGCGCCTCGTCGAGCCGGGCCGGCTGCAGGTAGTCGATCGTCAGTTTGTGGACCGCCCAGTTGATGCCGGTTTCGACCCGTTGCGCCGCCAGATCGTGGCCGATGGCGCGCAGCAATTCGGTCCGGCCGCGCTCCATGAAGCGCAGATAGTTGGCGTGATAGACGATGCCGCCCGCGTCGGTGTCCTCGTAGTAGACGCGCACCGGCCAGACATGCTTCGCGCCGCCCACGCTCACGACTCCCCCTCACGGTCGAGCAGGTCGAACTGGCGCGGTGCCTTGGGCGGCTGCCGGCCGATGTGACGCCAGCCGCCGTCGGCCAGCATGCGGCCACGCGGCGTGCGCATCAGCATGCCGAGCTGCATCAGGTAGGGCTCGATCACGTCCTCGATCACGTCGCGCTGTTCCGACAGGGCCGCCGCCAGGGTTTCGACGCCGACCGGTCCGCCGTTGTAGTTCTCCGCGATGCAGGTCAGGTAACGCCGATCCATCAGGTCGAGCCCGACCTTGTCGACCTCCAGCCGCGTCAGCGCCCGGTCCGCGACCTCCGCATCGACCAGTTCCGAGCCCGCCACCGAGGCGAAGTCGCGCACCCGCCGCAGCAGCCGGTTGGCGACGCGCGGTGTCCCGCGGCTGCGTTTGGCGACTTCGGCGGCGCCATCGTCGGTCATGCCGATCTTCAGCACGCGCGCGGCCCGGCGCACGATCGTTTCCAGCTCCTCGGCGGTGTAGAAATCCAGCCGCAGCGGAATGCCGAACCGCTCGCGCAGCGGCGTCGTCATCAGGCCCGAGCGGGTGGTGGCGCCGACCAAGGTGAAGGGCGGCAGCTCGATCCGCACCGAACGCGCCGCGGGTCCCTCGCCGATCATGATGTCGAGCTGGAAATCCTCCATCGCGGGATAGAGGATTTCCTCGATCGCCGGGTTGAGGCGATGGATCTCGTCGATGAACAGCACGTCGCCGCGCTCGAGATTGGTCAGCAACGAGGCGAGATCGCCCGCCTTGGCGATCACCGGCCCCGAGGTGGCGCGGAACCCCGCCCCCATCTCCTTGGCCACGATCTGCGACAGCGTCGTCTTGCCGAGCCCCGGCGGACCGTGGAACAGCGTGTGGTCGAGCGGCTCGCCGCGCCCGCGCGCCGCCGCGCTGAGGATCTTCAGATTCTCGCGCGTCTGCTTCTGGCCCACGAAATCGTCGAGCGTCTGGGGCCGCAACTTGAGCTCGGCGGAATCGTCGTCGGTCTTGGTCGAGTCGACGAGGCGGTCGGCGTCGCGGGCGCTCATGTGGACCGTCCCGCGGGAGGACCGATGACGAGCCCGGCCACGACGTGACCCATGTTACGCACCTTGTTGTATCGAAGGCCCGAGCGCGGCGCGCAGCCGAACCCGGAACCGGTCGTAGCTATTGCTAAGCGCCACCGGCTTGTTCGCCAATCCTTGCTCCCGCACCGCGCGCGCGATCCCGATCGAGTCACTCTCCCGATACTTCCGCTTTCCAGCCGTTCCGAGATCGGCGGTGAGCTGCTCCTTCGCGTTCTTGATGAAGCCGACGCTTTTCCCATCGCGCTTGAGGCGCTTCCATCCCGAGCATACCCTACGCACGGCATCCGGCCACAGATACCACCAAGCGTCGATCTCGAAAGCCGGTACCGCGCTGATCGCGTCGATGCCATGCGTCGCAAGCGCCCTCTCGATGGCTTGCGCGTGCGGCTCGTGCGCAGGCTCGATCGCATCGGCATCTTCGTGGGCAACGACCAGGTCGACACGACCACGCACGCATTCAGCCTTGTGGACCGCCGCCACCTTCGAAACGGTCGTGCGCCGCGTCTCGGGCCGATTCGTACCCTTCATCAGGATGATCGGTTGGCGCATGGCGCGTACTACCCGCGTCGTCGGTACCAGCGCTCGCACGAGCTCCACCATCGCGAGTCGGTCATTGTCGGACTCGCCGAACACGAGGATCGCACCGGTCACGGCAGAGCCCCACCGAGCAGGCCCGAGAACCACAGCTCGCCCGGATTGAGGCCACTCGCTTCCTGCATCCTGCGCACCTGGGCCGGATCGATGACAGGAAGTCGGGTACCACCTCCGACGGGATCGCGCTCGAACACAACCAGTTCCGACGGGTCCAGACGATTCACGAACGCCGGCGAATGCGTAGCGACAATGATCTGCGTTCGCTCGGAGGCCTCGCGAAGTCGGTCGACGATCCGGTCGAGCGCGTGCAGATGGAGTCCATGATCGATTTCCTCGATACAGGACAATAGCGGCGGCTCGGGGTCGTGCATCATCGCGAACAGCGACAATGCTCGAATCGTGCCGAACGACGCTGCGGAAAGCGGCGTCACGCCATCAAGTCCTGCTTCGGTAACCTCGACGACGGCCTGCTCCGACGCTCCGCCGATCTTGCGCACGCCCAGCTTTTTCACGCTCGGCACGACAAACCGCAGATCTTCCTCGATCATTTCGAATACCTCGGCGTGCGCATCGCGCAGCCAGAGGAGAAAGGCCGCCAGATTGTCCGCATTTTCGTGCAACCTCTGTGGGTCTACCATCCCCGATGGCCGACGCGCGCGATCCACGGCGATGTCGAATACACGCAGGTTTTCCAGCAACGTGGCGAGCTGCTCGACTTGCTCGGCCTCGTAGGCTTTGCCGAGACGCCTCAGGGTGGACAATCCAGCCGACTGGGCATCGATCTGCAATTTCTCCGTGCCCTGCGCCCCGCCTTCGTCGAATACCTGCAGGTTCGCGCCGTTCAACGAGAGCCTGCGCCCCTTTCCCCCGACGCGTTTGAACGTGAACGCTTCCGTCCGCCGGAACATGTAAGTGCCCATGAGAATTCGAGGCTGGCGCCAAAAATTGATCGAATATTCGTCGGGAGCGCCGAGGGACGCATGGCGCGTAAAAGCGCCTTTGAGAACGATCTTGACCGAATTCGAGTCACGGACGCCACGAAACAATATGCGTTCGAATCCCCCGGCCTTCTGAACCGCCGGAATCAGATCGGTACGTGCGATGTCTCCGAGGAAGCGAAAAATCTCCAACAGGTTGCTCTTGCCCGATCCGTTGGGTCCGACAAGCACCGAAAAGCGCCCGAGGCTGACCTTGGCGCGCTTGAAGCTGAGAAAGTTGGTCGCCTCGACCTCGTGAAGCACATGCATCGACCGCCAAGCCCTTCGCCCTGTCCAAACACCACGATACCATACTGCCTATCGGCTGAGCTCCCGCAGGCCTTCGCGGATCAGCGCATCGATTTTCGCGTCCGGCCCCAATCGGCCCGAGGCGCGCGCGACGGCGCCGAACGCCTCGGGCCGCTTGTAGCCGAGATTGACCAGGGCGGAGATCGCATCCTCGTTGACGCTGGGCGGCGCCGGAACGTCCGGAGCGCTCGTGGTCGCGGCTTTCGCGCCGGGCGTGGCGCCCCACTGCGCGGCCTTGTCCTTGAGTTCGGTCAGCAGCCGCACCGCCAGTTTCGGGCCAACGCCGGGCGCACGGTTGAGCGAGGCCTTGTCCTGGCCGACGATGGCGGTGGCAAGCTGGTCGGGCGCCAGGGTCGAGAGCAGCGACAACGCCACGCGCGCGCCAACACCTTGCACGGTCGTCAGGATGCGGAACCAGTCGCGCTCGGCGGTGGCGATAAAGCCGTACAGCAGAATCGCGTCCTCGCGCACCACGGTCTCGATCAGCAGCGTGGCCGGGCCACCCACGACGAGGTCGCGCAGGGTGCGCGCCGAGGCCGCCACGACGTAGCCGACGCCGCCGACATCGACGATGCAGCCGTCCTCGGAAACCGAGTCAATGGTGCCGCGCAGCTTGCCGATCATCGTCAGACCTTCCCGACCGCGCGCGCCAGCATCGCCTGCGCCCACTCGGCTTGCGCGCCGCGCACGCCGCTCTTGCCCTTGCCGGCGCCGACGCGACCGCCGCGCACGGCGCCGATCTCGCCGCCGTCGGCTCCGGCGGTGACGTCGCCCGATCGCCAGCGGGCGCCGGTCGCGCGGTGATGGGCGTGACAGATCGCGACGGCCAGCGCGTCGGCGGCGTCGGCGGTGGCGTTCATCCCCGGCACCAGACGCGACACCATCATCTCGACCTGCGCCTTGTCGGCATGGCCGACGCCCACCACCGATTTCTTGATGTGGTTGGCGCCGTATTCGCTGACCGCCAGACCAAGCTTGGCGGGTGCGAGCATCACCGCGCCACGCGCCTGGCCGAGCTTGAGGGTCGAGCTGGGGTTCTTGTTGACGAAGGTCTCCTCGACGGCAGCCTCGACCGGCTGCCACTCGCGGATCACCGCGCTGACGCCATCGAACAGCTGGCACAACCGCTCCGCCAGCGACAACGCGGCGTCCGACACCACGACGCCGCAGGCGATGCCGCGCAACCGGTTGCCCTCGGACTCGATGATGCCCCAGCCGGTGTTTCGCAGTCCCGGATCGAGCCCGATCAGGCGCATGGCGGGAAGAATCGCTTCCCTTCCCCCGCTGGCGGGGGAAGGTGCCCGAAGGGCGGAAGGGGGTGGTTCGTGGTCCAGCACGCAGTCCCGGAAATTCGCGAACATCGGCAAGAGGTGCCCGCGTGGCAGCGACTTCTTCTCTCCATCATCGTCGTCCGCGCATCGACGGCCACCCCCTTCCGCCCCTTCGGGGCACCTTCCCCCGCCAGCGGGGGAAGGGAAGAAAGTGCCGCGGCGCAGCGATTCATCGGCAGAGGTCGAGATGTGTGAATCCGGTCTCCCCCGCCAACCGTGGAAGGGAACACGAACGAAACTTGCCGAGCCACGACGCGCCTATCCCGCCAGCTTCGCGAGCGTCTCCTCGGAGACCTCGAAGTTGGCGTACACCGTCTGGACGTCGTCGTTGTCCTCCAGCGCGTCGATCAGCTTGAACAGCGACGTCGCGGCGTCGCCGTCGACCGGCGCGCCGGTTTTCGGCCGCCAGACGATCTTCGCCGCCGTCGGGGCGCCGAGCGTCTTTTCCAGCGCATCGCGCACGGCGATGAAATCGTCCTGGCCGCAGACGATCTCGTGATGGCCGTCCTCGCCCTCGACGGTCTGCACGTCGTCGGCGCCGGCCTCGATGCCGGCTTCCATCACCTTGTCGGCATTCCCCGCAGCCAGCGCGTAACGCAGCTGGCCGACCCGCTCGAACATGAAGGAGACGCTGTTGGCCTCGCCCATGTTGCCGCCGAACTTGGCGAAGGTGGAGCGCACGTCCGAGGCGGTGCGGTTGCGGTTGTCGGTCAGCGCCTCGACGATCAACGCCACGCCGCCGGGGCCATAGCCCTCGTAGCGCATCTCCAGATAGTCGGCGTCGCCGTCGGCGCCCGAGGCGCGCTTGATGGCGCGTTCGATGGTGTCGCGCGTCATGTTCGACTGACGGGCCGCGATGACGGCCGCCCGCAGCCGCGGATTGCCGGCCGGGTCGGGCAGGCCGGAGCGCGCCGCGGTGGTGATTTCACGCAACAGCTTGGTGAAAACCTTGGCCCGCTTGGCGTCCTGCGCACCCTTGCGGTGCATGATGTTCTTGAACTGGGAATGGCCGGCCATGGCTCGGAACCGAAATGCTGTGGTTGATTGGAGGTCGCTATACCACAGGTCGGGCGTGAACACAGCGCGAACGTCGCCAGACCAACGTGATACAACGCCGCGCAAAGGCCTTGCGGCAACGCCAACGTCAACGCCGACATGGCATGATCGCCGCCCGGCCGGCGACACGATCGCCGCCACCCCCGTCGAACGGAGCCGCGCGTGGACATCGTTTTCCTGATCTACGAGGGCATGACCGCGCTCGACGCCATGGGGCCATGGGAAGTGCTGGCAAGGCTGCCGGGCGCCCGGGCGCGGATGGTGTCGCCCGACGGCGCCGCGATCCGCACCGACCTCGGGGTCGGGATCGAGCCGGCCGGCGGCATCGCCGACGTCGCGCGCGCCGACCTGCTGTTGATCCCCGGTGCCGGCGACATCCGGCCCCTGCTCGTCCGCACCGACGTGGTGGACTGGGTCCGCCGCCTCGACGCCAGCACGACCTGGACGACCTCGGCCTGCACCGGCGCCCTGCTGCTGGGCGCCGCCGGCCTGCTGAAGGGCAAGCGCGCCACGACCCACTGGGCCGCGTTCAACGCGCTCGCGAAGACGGGCGCGACGCCGGTCGCCGAGCGGGTCGTGACCGACGGCAAGGTCGTGACCGCCGCGGGCGTCTCGGCCGGCATCGACATGGCGCTGACCCTGGCGGCCCGGCTGGCAGACTCCGACACCGCGAAGGCGCTCCAACTCGCGATCGAATACGATCCCGCTCCGCCGTTCGACGGCGGCTCGCCGGCCAAGGCCTCGGCGGAGATAAGGGCGCTGGCCGGCCGGTTGCTGGCGGCGAGGCGATAGCGGGCGGCCGCCGTCAGAACAGGATGTCGGCCACCGTCAGGGCGTTGACGCCGATCAGCGAAATGGCGAGGTCGGTGGTGC